>CAZQOH010000106.1:0-7207 GCA_964594355.1 uncultured Desulfobacterales bacterium | reverse complement strand
GCGCTAAAGGTTAGCGCTACGCTTCACTCCGTGTCACTTCGTGCAAAATGTTGAGCCTAACGCAGGCACTTTAGTGCATTTTTTCAAGCCGTTAGGCGCAACCGACAGCGCTATTTGGGCAAAAGGGGGCGTTTTGCAAAGGTCTCAGAGCTATTATCTGTTGCCTGCCTTATAATACATCCTTTAATGTTGCAATAATTTCCCTACCGAATTCCCTTTTTTGCCAGTTTTTCATTCCTTTTATCGTTTCAATGCTCTTTTTATCACACGGTTTATGTGTGGCAATAGACTTTAGAAGCCCCTTATTAAAAAGTAAGGCAGGATCAATTTCAAGCTCTTTTGCCCTTTTATCTCTCCATTTTTTTAGCGCCTTCATCCTTTCTTTGACTCTGTATGTCACCACCGACGCCTTCTTGCGCGGATAGACCGGAAGATCTTTTTCAGGTATTTTCATTGCCGTATTTATCGCTTCTACCAGGGCACTGCCGTACATACTGATCTGTCTTTCACTTAAAATTTTATTATTTTTTAAACTCCGCAAAGTAACAGGCTTTGTCGTTGTAATTTTCAGCAATTCGGTATTTCCGATTATCTTAAATAGAGGTTTGTCCTTTTTTTCTCCAACTTTCTTTCGAAATTGAAGAAGGGCTTCAAGAACAGCGAGGCTCCGCGAATCGAGATTTCCTGCGCCTCTAAACTTAAGAAATAATGGCTCACCACGGGATAAAACCGGTCTCACTTTACTCAACAAATCGCATTCTTCAAGCACCCATGAGAGACGTCCTTTTTTATCAAGCTCTTTTTCCAGAATTTCAGCCAGGGAGACAAGATAGATCACATCCCTTGCAGCATAATCTATCATCTCCTGTAGCAATGGCCTTATGGACCAGTCTTTTTTCTGGTATTTTTTATTCAGACTTACTCCGAAAAAATTTTTTAACACTGCTTCCAGACCAGTTTCCTTAATTCCTAAGAATCTACATGCAAGTTCGGTATCAAAAAGATTGTTTACCTTTATCTTAAAATCCCTGTATAAAGAGCGAATATCGTAGTCGGCTCCGTGAAAAATTTTCTTAATATTTTTATTTGAAAAAAGGGGCTTGATTGAGGACAAATTCCTAATTCGCAAAGGGTCGATTAAAATACTGTTTCTTTTTGTAGCCATCTGAATCAAACATACCTTTTCTTTTAAATGGTACATGGAGTCTGCTTCTAAGTCTACAGCGATAATTTTTCCCTTTTCAAGGGATCTTGCAATTTTTTCAAGCTCAGAGTCGATCTCTATAAACTGATAGTTTGCTTCCATATATAAATACCTTGTGAACGAACAGGACCCTATACTGAGACCTTTTTAAATATAATTTAGCTCGCGGTTACCTTTCAATTTTCTCTTGACCCACAGTTACATTTACCCTAAGTATCTATTCATGATAAACTCGTAAAAAGTCATTTGCGAGCGAAACTCAAAGCATCCCGCTATAGCGGGAAAACAAATACGAATGAGTGCAAAATGATTACTATAACACTTCCTGATGAAAGCATAAAGAGTTTTGAGGAAACCCCGACAGGTTTAGACGTGGCAAAGAGCATTTCAGAAAATCTGGCACGAAGTTGCGTTGCCATGGAACTCGATTCGGTGATTGTTGATTTAAATACAGAAATTACGCGGGATTCTCGCGTAAGGCTAATCACAACCAAAGACAAAGAAGCCTTGGAGATTCTCCGCCATAGTGCGGCACATGTTATGGCTCAGGCAATTTTGCATCTTTATAAGGACGCAAAACTGACCATCGGTCCTGTAGTAGGCGATGAATTTTACTATGACATTGATATGGAACCGGTTTCTGAAGATGATTTTTCCAAGATCGAAGCAGAGATGAAAAAAATTGTCAAGGCAAAAATCCCAATAGTGCGCGAAGTTGTTTCAAAATCCGAAGCATTGGCCTTTTACAAAAACGAACCTTATAAGCTAGAAATGATTTCTGAACTGGAAGATGTGCCGATATCGTTGTATCAACAGGGCGACTTTACCGATTTATGCCGTGGACCGCATATTCCCCACACCGGATTTATAAAAGCCATAAAACTTTTGAAAGTATCAGGAGCTTACTGGCGTGCTGATCAGACAAAAACTCAGCTTCAAAGAATTTATGGGACAGCATTTTTTACCAAGAAAGAATTGGATGCGTACCTTCATTTTATTGAGGAGGCCAAAAAGAGAAACCACCGGAAGATCGGTATAGCCCTGGATCTTTTCAGTTTTCACGAAGAGGCTCCTGGTATGCCCTTTTTTCATCAAAAGGGGATTGAGATTTGGAATTCCCTGATTGGTTATTGGAGGGATGAACATAGGGCGGCAGGCTATGTGGAAACAAAAACGCCGATCATGCTTAATCGCGCGCTTTGGGAAAGAAGCGGACATTGGGATAATTATCGTGAAAACATGTACACATCTATTGTTGATGAGGATGAATATGCAATAAAACCGATGAATTGTCCCGGAGGGATGCTCATTTACGGTATGAAACCTCACTCATATAAGGATTTACCTGTTCGGGCGGCTGAAATCGGCCTCGTTCACCGGCATGAATTGAGCGGAGTACTCTCCGGTCTTTTCAGAGTCAGGGCTTTTCATCAGGATGACGCTCATATTTTTATGACGCCTGACCAGATTGGAAGTGAAATCCTGGGAGTGCTTAAACTGGCGGAACGAATCTATAGCACTTTCGGATTGGGTTTTTATCTGGAGCTTTCAACCCGTCCGGAAAAATCCATCGGAACTGATCATGAATGGAAAATCACAACAGAAGGTTTGAAGTCGGCACTCGATACCTATGGCAGAGATTATAAAATAAACGAGGGTGACGGAGCGTTTTACGGACCCAAAATAGACGCGCACATAAAAGATGCGCTTGGCAGGACATGGCAGTGCGGAACTATCCAGCTGGACATGTCGCTACCCGAAAGATTCAACCTTTCATACATCGATAAGGACAATGAAAAACACCTCCCGATAATGATCCATAGAGTTATTTATGGTTCTATTGAACGGTTTTTAGGTATTTTGATTGAGCACTTTGCGGGAAAGTTTCCTTTATGGATGGCTCCAATCCAAGCTGTTATCCTTGCCATAAATGATGATATCGTACCCTATGCAAATGATGTAAAACTAATACTTGAAAAAGCAGGACTGCGGACCAAAGTAGACGACAGAACCGAAAGTCTAAATAAAAAAGTTAGAGAAGCCCAGATAGACAAGATTCCGCTTATTCTAACTATCGGTTCAAAGGAAAAAGAGTCGGGAACACTTTCTGTTAGAACTCTGGACGGTAACGTTAGATTTGGGATTACCCACGAAGATTTTTTGAACAGGACTCTTGAACATATAAAGGAAAAGAAGCTGGATCTTGATATTTTTAAGGAGTAAATGGAGACCTTTGAAAAATGCTCAATTTTGTTCAAGTTCAAGGAAGGCGAAAATTTTAACCACAGGAATACATAGAGTATTTTGAGGATGAAAATTTGAGCCTAACGCAGAAATTGGGCAAAAGGGGGCGTTTTGCAAAGGTCTCAAACAGTGAAGCAGAGATTATGGCTATTAACGCAGGTGTTACAACCCACAAGATCAAATGGTGCGATCTACGGTGTGAGGATGCCGACTTTGCCAGGTTAGATGCAATGGACGGAAGCTGCCGCACTTTTCAATCCTTATGGTGCGGCAAACTGGAAAAACATGTAACAAAAAACTCACCTTGTGAAATCACTTTTGGGAAAAGACGACCGACTACCGGTTTGTGAAGCGACCCTGTTTTCAAACAGCTAAAATGAAAAAAGTTCAGCCACTAAGGCACAAAGAAGAGATATTAATTTAAAAAAACGGTATTAAAAGGATTATATTATAATCTTTGCGCCTTCGTGTCTTCGTGGCTAAACGATTACCTAAAATGTTACAAAAATGGATATTTCTGTAAGATCAAAATATAAAAACTTCCTATTTTACTGGCTTCCGATTCTAATTTATTGTATTGTCATTTTTATCCAGTCTTCTTACCCATCCCCTGAAGATGTTCCAGACATCCTTCATTTTGACAAATTCCTCCATTTTTCCGCATATGCGCTTCTTGGCTTCCTCTTTGTAAGAGCATACAGAACATTACTAATCAAAGACAACTTTAATCTTGTAATAATACTCAGTATACTTTCATCCTCTATTTATGGAATAAGTGATGAACTTCACCAGTATTATATTCCATTCAGGGATGCTGATATGATGGATGCGTTAATGGACATGTTCGGCAGTGTATTTGGGGTATGGATTTATTATCTGTTTATGGTAAAATACCGTTCATATATGTTAAAAATTCCTGGATTGACAAAATTAAGAACATTATATAAAAACAGCGCAAATGATAAATTTCATGGGGAGATAAAAAAACCATGAGCACACAAAATTTAATTGTTATAAATGGAAATGAATTTTCTTTTGAGCCCGGGGAGACAATTCTCGAAGTCGCACGGAAAAACGATATAGACATACCAACATTGTGCCATTTAAAAGGAGCAACCCCGACAGGTTCATGCAGAGTATGTGTTGTGGAAGTAGAGGGAGCACGCAGTCTTATGGCGTCATGTGCAATTCCTGTATCAAATAACATGGTTGTTCATACTGAATCCCCCCCGGTTATTCAAGCCCGAAAGGTGATTATACAGCTTCTTTTGGCATCGGGGAATCATAACTGTGCAATTCGCGGTTCAGACGGCCAAGACTGGACCCAATTTCAGCTCAAAGTCCAGAAAGATGATGACAGCAGCGAATTATGCCCTGTGTGGGGCGATTGCCGGCTCCAGGATCTTGCATACAGGTATCAAGTGTCAGGGGAAAGGTTTTTAGCAACTGAAACCGAAACCCCAATGGAGACTGTTAATCCTTTTATTCTCCGAGATTTCTCAAGGTGTATCAAATGCGGCAGATGTGTACAGGCATGTAATGAAATCCAGGTAAACAATGCCATCAATTTCGGATACAGGGGGTCATCAACTAAAATAATTGCCGCAGGAGACAGACCGCTTAAGGATGCGGATTGTGTCTTCTGCGGTGAATGTGTCCAAGTATGCCCTGTGGGGGCACTGGTTGAAAAGGATGTTCGCTATCAAGTAAGACCATGGGAAACGGAGCAAATTCGCACCACTTGCAGCTATTGCGGTGTTGGATGCCAGCTTTATTTACATGTAAAAGATAATCAAGTTGTTAAAATTACGGGTGTGGAGGATGTCCCGCCGAATTACGGCAGCCTGTGTGTGAAGGGAAGATTCGGATTCCACTTTATCAGTTCCACGGAACGCTTGACCACCCCTTTGATCAAGGAGAATGGCAGCTTTAGAGATGCTACTTGGGATGAGGCGTTTGATCTGGTTGCAAACAAACTCAACAAAATAAAAGATGAACACGGCCCCGACAGTATTGGGGTCCTGACCTCTGCCAGAATTACCAATGAAGAGAATTACATTGCAAATAAATTTGCGCGAGGGGTATTAAAAACGAACAATATTGACCACTGCGATCGTCTCTGACATTCTTCTACCGTGGCCGGTCTGGCCGCAGCATTCGGTAGCGGCGCAATGACAAATACAATCGGGTGTATTGAAAAAGCAGACGTAATTCTTATCACAGGATCCAATACAACCGAAAACCATCCGGTTTTATCGAGCTTTGTAAAACGAGCAGTGACTTTCAAGGAAACAAAACTTATCGTTATCGATCCAAGACCTGTCAAAATAGCTGGTTTTGCTCACCATTGGTTGAGATCCAACCTTGGGACGGACGTTGCCTGGATTAACGGATTGATGCACGTCATTATCAAGGAAGAGCTTTATGATAAGGATTTTGTGACAAATCGATCTGAAGGTTTTGATGAATTAAAAAACATTGTCGAGAAATTTACACCCGATTTTGTAGAAAATATCACCGGTATTCCTGCGCAAAGCCTTATTGACGTCGCCGGACTTTATGCAGGTGCCAAGACAGGCAGTATTCTCTACTGCACGGGGATCACTCAGCACGTAACCGGCACTGATAATGTCAAATCCCTGGCAAACCTTGCCATGCTTTGTGGTAATATGGGTATTGAAGGCGGTGGTGTTAATCCCTTAAGAGGGCAGAACAATGTCCAAGGAGCTTGTGACATGGGCGGACTCCCGCATGTTTTTTCGGGATATCAAGTTGTTACAGACCCTGGGTTGAGAAATAAAATGGAGGAAGCTTGGGGGGTTTCAGATCTTCCCAACCAAATCGGTTTGACGGCAACAAAGATGACACCGAAAGCATATGATGGTGAATTAAAAGCCATGTACATCATCGGAGAAAATCCCCTTGTTTCCGATCAGGACCTTAATCACACCGAAAAAAGCTTAGCCAATCTTGAATTTCTCATCGTACAGGATATATTCTTGACGGAAACAGCCAAGCTTGCTGATGTTGTGCTGCCATCCGCCTGTTTTGCAGAAAAGGAAGGTACTTTTACCAATACGGAGCGAAGAGTTCAGCGGATAAGAAAGGCGGTGGATCCTCCGGGACAGGTTCTGGAAGATTGGAAGATAACCTGTGAAATCGGTACGCAGATGGGATATTCCATGTCATACAAAAACAGCAAGGCTATTATGGAAGAAATATCCAGTGTTACTCCTTCTTATGCCGGGATCACATACGATCGGATTGAATATGAAGGAATTTTTTGGCCGTGCCCGAATATTGAACATCCTGGAACGCCTATTTTGCATCGTGATAAATTTACCCGCGGCAAAGGGATGTTTCATGCCATTGATTACATTCCGCCCACCGAGCAAATTGATAAAGAATATCCAATATATTTAACAACCGGCCGTCTTTTATACCAGTACCACACAGGCACCATGTCAATGAAAACGGACGACCTCAATGAGCGTGCACCGGAAAGTTTTGTGGAAATTTCGCTTCAGGATGCAAACAAGTTCGATATTAAAGACGGATCCATGATCAATATAGCTTCCAGAAGGGGTAATATCAACGCCAGAGCTAAAGTGTCCGGTAAAGCTGTCCCGGGAACGGTTTTTATTCCCTTCCATTATGCTAAAGCTGCTGCAAATAAGCTAACAAACGCAGTATTGGATCCTGTTTCAGGAATACCCGAATATAAAGTGTGCGCGGTGAAGTTGTCCAAAGCCGCCTAAA
>CAZQOH010000105.1:0-7269 GCA_964594355.1 uncultured Desulfobacterales bacterium | reverse complement strand
ACATCATTATTCGATGTTCAACGTTGGACGTTCGATGTTCGATGTTCAGTCTGTTAGATGTTCGATGTTCAACTATAAAAACAACCCCGTACGGCATAAGTGTAAAATGTGAATGTTTACAAAACAGCTTAGCACTTATACCCTTAACTCCCCCCTTTTTTTAGAGGACTAAGGGGATTTTTACAACAAAAAAAACCCGGGACGCAATCGCCCCGGGTTTTAATTTTACATTAACTTTGACTTATTAGCAGTCTTAGAAGTTCATCTGCCACTTCGCACCAAAGTATGTCATTGTACCTTCTGTGGCTCCGGTGTTATCATCACCATAATTATATGAGCCGACTTCTGGAACAATAAAGAAAGTTTTTGCTAGTGGAATTGTGGCTTGTGCATAATATGCCATTGTAGTGTCCGCTTCATCTATACCAGCGGCATCGCTTGTATGCGATACACTACCGGCACCAAGCTCCAGGTTCATTGTTTCAGTAGCTTTAAAGCCGACAGCAATTAAGAAACCTGTAGTGCTGCAATTTTCAACATCGGTCCCATCAGCTACAGCGTCAGCGGCTCCTTGTTGCCACAGTCCGTACTGGCCTGTATTGGTTCCCATATAGGCGTTAGCACCAATATTTGCCGGTCCGAAACTTCCGCCGAAGCCAACACCAATAACAGTAGATGCAACACTTTCATCTACAGTGAGGGATTCGATAGTATAAGAGTTATAACCTGCTACCACATTCAATGAGAATGCGCCAAATGACTTGCCCCAGGCTAATTCGATTTTGGGAAGTGTGGTATCCACATCCCCGCCGGTATCCAGATCATCAGTAGCTGGTTCAACAAGAGCGACTTTAAGACCCGCTTCCTTCAAGTTCAGCTGAATCATATCAAGTCGGCCGCCATAGATTCCACCCACATCGAGTAGACCAGCATCACCGCCGTATACCTGGCTGCTTTTGAAAACGTTAACCGGTGTATAATTTTGGCCAATACCCAAAGAACCTCCGCCATAATCCCATTCACCCCAGAGTACTCTCAGGTTAACACCGGTTCCGTATTCAAATTTACCGCTGATATCGCCAGTTTTGACCTTACCGCCGAAACGGCTGTTCCCCTGCTGTCCCCAGCCTACATCTGAGTCATCACCTGCATCTTCGTCAAAACTTGACATAAAGGTTGCCATACGGGAGCTGCCATAAAAACCCCAGTCGCCTGCGGCAGCCGGTAATGAAAATGCTACAACCAAAGTGATTGCTGCAAAAATAACTAATAATTTTTTCATCTTAACTTCCTCCTAAATAATTTATTTTAAAATATTTTAACTAACAATTTTTTCAATCTTCTAAATTTCTTCTACTTTTTTCTTTTCACCTCCTTTCAAATCAAAATAAGCATAAACCTATTCCAACACGCTGATTTACTTCAAAATAATTATATTGTTAAGCGCGCAAAGAATAAATATGTGCAATATGTAACAACGGATAAACGGATTGTCAAGGTTTTTTTGTATTTTTTTTAAAAAAAATAGATGTTTATGGCGATTAAACAATCCTATTAAAAGATTTTTCAATTAACCGTGTTGTCCATTTGATCCATGTTGGACGTCCATGAGGACAGTTGGATGGGTTGTCACATTCATCGAGCTGTTCAAGCAGTATCTTCATCTGCTTGTCGGAAAGATGCTGGTTTGCCCTTATTGCCCCGTGGCAGGCCATGAGAATCAGACATTGTTCAATGGTTTTGTCAAGTCCGGAACTAAAACCTGTTTCAGCCATCTTTTCAACGAGACCAATGATAAGCGGTTTGATTTCTCTGTTTATGATAAGTACAGGTATAGCCTTTATTATAAAAGTGTTTCCTCCAAAGGATTCGATATCAAGCCCCAGCTCCCTGAGATCCGGAACCAGTCTGTCGAGTATCTCAGCTTCTTTGTATCCCACATCAAGCGTTTCCGGGATCAAAAGTCTCTGGCTTGCGCCTTTGTGAGCTTTTGACCGGTTTTTAAGCTGTTCAAAAAGGATCCGTTCATGAGCCGCATGTTGATCAATAAGAACAAGCCCTTCGTCTGATTCGCATAGTATGTATGTGCTCTGAAGCTGACCTATTACCCTTAGATCCCCAAATTGCTTTTTCTCCCAGAGTGCTTCCTGCTTCACAGGCAAATCAAATCTTAAAATCCGCCTTCCGTCATCCGTCCTCTGTCGTCCGCCCTCCGCCCTCTGTCCTCTGTCTTCTGTCTTCCGTCCTCTGCCCTCCGTCTTCCGTCCACCGTCCTCCGTCGTCTGTCGTCTGAATTCTGCAACAGACTCCGAAATATAATATTTCTCTTCCTGTTGAAACTTTGGAGAAGCCCACTTGGTCCGATCAGAAAGCTTTAAAGTCTCCGATACTATCCTTGCTACTTTTTCATGAACATTCCTCTTATTTACAAACCGAATCTCGTTCTTTGTAGGGTGTACATTTACATCCACCTGATCAAAGGGAATATGCATAAAGAGAACACCCAGAGGAAATTGTCCCTTCACCAATCTTTCCCTGTATCCATCAAAGAGGGCGTGCTGTATGACTCTGTCACGAACAAACCTGCCATTTACATATACATAAATTCCTCTTGAGGTTTTTCTAGTGAATCGTGGAGACGATATCCAGCCGGAAACGGAAAGGATATTGTCTTTAGATTCTATCCTGTGAAGATAATTTTTTATGTCCTTTCCAAGAATATCTGTAACTCTTTCAAGAGGATCTGATGCTAAAGACCAGTTTTTTACAATCTTTCTATTGTGAAGCAGTTTGAATTGGACATCCGGTCGGCCCATTGCTATGCTTGCCACAATATCCGCAATATGACCCATTTCCGTGTTGACTGTTTTTAAAAATTTACGTCTTGCAGGTGTGTTAAAGAAAATCTGTTTTACGGTTATCATGGTCCCGGAAGGGGCTCCAACTTCAGAAACATCTTTAATCTTGCCCCCTTCAACAATAATTTGGGTCCCTGTTTCAGAAGTTTCTTCTCTTGTCACAAGGGAAAACCTGGAAACAGCAGCAATACTTGGAAGTGCTTCACCTCTGAAACCGAGGGTATCGATTGAAAAGAGATCTCTCTCATTTTTTATTTTGCTGGTTGCGTAACGCTCAATGGCAAGAAGGGCGTCATCACGAATCATGCCGGTTCCGTCGTCGGAAACCCGGATCAAAGACCGCCCGCCGTTATCAACTTCGATAATAAGCCGGGTGCTGCCGGCATCCAGGGCATTCTCAACAAGCTCCTTCACAACAGAAGACGGGCGCTCAACAACTTCGCCCGCCGCGATTTTATTTGAAAGGGATTCAGGTAGTATTTTTATTTTTGACATAGTTTGTGTTTTGTTTTCTACCAGTTAATATGACAACAATTCATACAATAAAGATTCCGAATAACCCTATACATCAAAAATGATCCTGGCTTCCCATCCGGAAGGTCCTCTGTCGACCTGAATCTGATGATATGTAACCGCCTTCAGCTCATTTTTTATTATGTGCCGGTCAGGATCAAATGGCTCAAAGCTCAAGGTTGCAGTTAGATCATATTCCGAAATCGTTTGAATATCAGCATGCTTGACAAACAGCTCCTTACCTGTCCAGAGAAACAAAAGCTCTCTCAGCCAATTAACCATCAAATCAGGCCAATCATCTCCTTTGACATGGGTTTTATAAGTATCTAATCTCTTTAGGGTGTTAGGCTCCACAATCTGTTCGAACATGGCATGGGCGGCATTTTCAAACAGATCCTGCAAACTGTCTCCGAATACATGAATACCAAAATCAGCAGTATGGTCAATAAGTCTATATTTCTTTCTCATCTTGGAGCCAGTTTCTAATTTTTTTCTTTTTTTTTGCTCAATATGCAATTGATCATGAATAACACACAATTATATAATTATTTCACCTGTTTTTTCTGTGCTGTATCCCCCTAATGCTTCAACTTGATTTTTAAATTCCTTTGTATTTATGATTTCAAGAAGAGTTTGGACATTCTTTGTCTCAAAATACTCCTCCGGAATTATAAGGTCGTATTGCTCGGTAACAACGGGGATAAAATTGAGGTTCAGAGCCTTCGCCGCTGCAAAGATACCAAGACCAACATCCACACTGCCGCTAAGCACTGCCACGGCGACTGACATGTGGGTGAATTCTTCATTGTCATATCCGCTTATCTTTTCAGGTTTTATTTCTAACTGATTTAGCTTGTAGTCGAGAAGAATTCGTGTGCCTGATCCTGCCTGCCGATTTATAAAAGTTATATCGTTACGGTCAAGATCCTCGATACCCTTGATCACCTTAGGATTTCCAGGCGAGACTATTAGACCCTGGTCGCGAAATACAAGATTAATTAGTTTTACCTTTGTATTTGGCAGGTATTTCTTTATGTAGGATATATTATAAGAACCATCGTCGGTGTCCAGAAGGTGTGATCCGGCCAAATGGCACACCCCCTTTTTAATAGCCATCAATCCACCCATGCTTCCGACGTGGCTTGACGAAAGGGTTAGGCTGCTATGTCCGGCTTTGATCTGATCAGCTATTATATCCAAAGTGTTGTCATGGCTTCCAACCGCAACAATTGTATTTTTGATTAAAGACAAAGGATGCAAAAGTTCAACCGTGGCAGGCTCCTGAGGCTTTACGCCCTCAAGGTTGTTTGGCACCCTGATGATGCCGTCCGCTTCAGTTATAGAGGTAATACAACCTGCGCCTCTTGGTAGAGGGATTGCAACAATTTTATTACCCACCGCTCCCAGTTTTACCCTTATAAATTCCTCAACACCAAGCTTAGAAGGTATCTTTTTGGTAGGCTCAACTTGAATCCTTTGCCTCCCTATTTCCGGCTGTCCCAGCATCTTGTATAATAAAGGGTGAACAAACTGCTCAAAGGCAATGATTGCAGACACCGGATATCCCGGGATTCCAAAGACCGGTTTATCCTTTATTTTGCCGATGAGAATCGGTTTTCCCGGCATAATTGTAACACCGTGAACCAGCACCTTGCCGAGATTGCTGATAACACTCTTTGTATAATCCTCGGATCCCGCTGATGATCCACCCATAGTAAGGACCATATTGAAATCACCGTTCACACCATCTTCAACCGCCTGTTGTATTTTTTTCTGATCATCGGTTAACATTTTATGGCGGACATAGGCACCGCCGCTCGATTCGATAAGTTTTCCAAGAACGAAAGAATTTGTTTCAAGCACCTGACCAGGCTTAAGATCTTTAAGTGATGATTCACGCCAGTCTACGAGTTCCGAACCGGTCGGGATAACCAGCACTTTAGGCTTTTTTTTCACTAAAACGGATAAAACACCCCCTGAAAGAAGGGCTCCTATGCAATAGGGTGTGACGACATGATTCCGGGGGAAGAGAAGCTCTGTTGCTACAATGTCTTCACCCACCTTTCGGACATGTTGCCACGGAAATGCCGGGGCCTCAATCTCAATACACTTTTCATCCAGAACATTGACGTATTCTATCATAATGACTGAATCCGTATTTTCAGGCAAAACATGACCGGTGTTAACATAAAAAGCATCCTTACCGATGATAAGTTCTTTTGGCTTTGTTTCACCGGCTCCAAAGGTATTTTTTGCCTTTACGGCAATTCCATCCATTGCAGATAAATGATAATTAGGAGAGGAAAGGCGTGCCGTTACCGGTTCTGCCAGCACTCGTCCCACCGCGTCCGGAACTGAGATTAGTTCACTTGAAAGTACTTCCGATAAAGAAAACTCCTTAAAAAGAATTTCCCGGGCTTCTTTCAAAGTCTTCATATTCAAATAGATATTACGATCATCGCTCATTTTCATCTCCTAAATTTTTGAAATTCGAAATTCGAATTTTTGCCTGAACGGGAGTTTTCGTTCAGGCATTAGATAGGAATAACTTCAACTTCCGTTCCCTTGTCCAACCCTTCCGTGTTCACCCCTATTTCCAGGAGACCGTCTGCTTTTACCATGGTATTGATAAGACCCGACTTTCCAAGGACAGGTTTAGCCCATCGGACGCCATCTTCTTCAATAAATCGAACACGTATATAATCTACACGCCCCTGGGCAGATGATATATTTCTGCTAAGCAAAGCAGGAATTTTGAATCTTTTTTTGTGTTCCAAGGAAATACCGCCCATATGTTCGATAAAGGGCCGAACAACCACTTCGAAAACTATCATGGCTGAAACAACATGACCGGGCAAACCCCAGAAAGCTTGGTTTCGAGTTCTGGCAAGAATTGTAGGTTTGCCGGGACTTATGGAGATACCGTGCACAAGTATAACGGCATCAGGTAATGCGGAGAGCACTTCAATAGTTAAATCATGAACCCCCACAGAACTTCCTCCGGAAAGCAGGATCATATCCGACCGTTCCAGGGCAATGTTGCATTTCTTGAAAAGATCATCAAAGTCGTCTTGCACAATTCCGAACGTAACCGGAACGGCTCCGGTCTTTTTTATTAACCCTGAAAGGGTATATGTATTGATGTCGCGAATCTGCCCCCCGGCAGGTATTTTATCAATCGGTACAATTTCGTCTCCCGTGGAAATAATACCGATTACAGGTTTTTTATAAACCCTAACCGTTTCTTTCCCAAAGGCAGCCAAAAGGCCTATTTCCTGAGACCTGAGTTTCCGACCGCCGAAAATCATAATATCACCTTTTCCTATATCTTCACCCTTCTCCAATATATTCTGACCCGGTGCAACACTCTTGTATACCTCGATGCTTGTATCGTCTATGACTTCTGTGTGTTCGACCATTACAACACTGTCGGTACCTTCCGGCAACATTCCACCTGTTGGAATCCCGGCAGCTTCTCCTTGCCCTATGGAAAAGGTCGGTGATGCTCCCATGGTAACAGAGCCCTTTATGTTAAGATATGCGGGATTTCCTTCCGTTGCACCAAAGGTTGACGAAGCCCGAACAGCATATCCGTCCATGATTGATCGCTTAAAATCAGGAAAATCGATATTAGATGTAATATCAGCAGCGTTTATCCTCCCTGCAGCATCATGCAAAGGAACTTCCTCTGTTTCAACACGTGGAAAATCGGCTGCATACTTAAGAACTCGATGTAAATCCGTTACTTTGAAAAATTCTTTCATAATTTTCATATAGTATCACAACAAGGGAAAATGACACAATATATAATTTTCCTCCAGACATCATCAAATAGTTGAGTGGTTATAGTGTTTGTCAAAATAACGTTCCGTTTCAAAGAATATATGCAGCGTCTGAG
>CAZQOH010000104.1:0-7297 GCA_964594355.1 uncultured Desulfobacterales bacterium | reverse complement strand
GCTCGGAAGCTCAGACGCTGCATACATTCTTTGAAACGGAATGTTATTTTGACAAGAACTATATCAGTTGGGATGAACAGGTAATCGGTGATCAGTAATCGGTAATCGGTTACTGATAACCGGACACCACATTATTTTAATGGAGGTTTTATATGTCAAAAAAGTTAAAAATCATACTAATAATATTAGGCGTTATCATTTTTGTCGGCTTTATCGGATTTCGATGGGTTATCAGCGGCTATAACAGGGTTATCGTCATGGATGAAAATGTTAAGGGGAAGTGGGCTCAGGTGGAAAATCAGCTCAAACGGCGATATGACCTTATTCCGAATCTTGTAGAGACGGTCAAAGGGTATGCAAAACATGAAAAAGAACTCTTCGAAAATATCGCAGAAGCAAGAACAAAATACTTTCAGGCAAAAAGTGTGAAAGGCAAGATTGAAGGCGCCAACCGGTTAGAAGGCGTGCTTTCAAGACTTCTTCTTCTTCGGGAAACATACCCTGTGCTTAAGGCAAATCAATCTTTTCTTAAGCTCCAGGACAGTCTTGAGGGAACGGAAAACAGAATTGCAGTGGAAAGAAAGAGATATAACGAAGCTGTCCAGTTTTTAAATACATATATCAGGACTTTTTTCGGAAGATTTTTTGCAGTGATGGCGGGTATCTCAAATGCCGAGTACTATGAAATCCCCGAGACCGAAAAAGAAACCCCGAAAGTAAAGTTTTAGTAATATTTGAATAGATCTTCGAATGAAACCCGGAGAGTTTTCATGCATTATGAAGGAAATATAATCAGACCTCCAAGTGAAGCAAACAGCATCCTGCTTCAGGTAACCGTTGGGTGTTCACGCAATAAGTGCACATTCTGCGGAACCTACATGGGAGAGCGCTTCCGTATAAAAGATGATTCCATTATCATGGAGGATATAGCTTTTGCAGCAAAATATTGCAGACGTCAACGCAGAGTATTTCTTTGCGATGGCGATGCATTAATTATTCCTCAGAAAAGGTTGCTGAAAATTCTAAAAGAGATAAATAAACAGCTTCCCTGGGTAACACGGGTTGGTATATATGCCAACGCTAAAAGTTTGAAAATGAAGACCCATGATGAATTAAAAGAACTTAAAGCTAATGGACTGGGTATCGCCTATATGGGTCTTGAAACGGGCGATGACGCCACCTTAAAAAAAATAAATAAAGGCGCAACTTCAAAGAGTATGATACAAATGGGGAAAAAGGCTAAGGAAGCAGGGATTAAACTTTCAATTACGGTGCTTTTAGGGATTGCAGGAAGAAAACACTCCTGGAAACACGCCGAAGAAACAGGAAAAGTGCTTTCGACCATAGACCCTGAATTTGTAGGGGCCTTAAGTCTTATGTTAATCCCCGGCACTCCATTGTATCAAAAATATGAGGCAGGAGAATTCCCACTTCTTGAGCCTAATGAAATGCTTGAAGAATTAAAAATCATGATAACCCATACGAATCTTTCAAAGGGTCTTTTCCATGCGAATCATGCTTCAAATTACTTGCCGATAAAAGCAAGGTTCCCAAGAGACAAGGAGGCTACATTAAAATTAATCGACGAAGCTCTTGCAGGTAAAACACAACTCAAACCTGAATGGCTTAGGGCACTATAGGCGCTTAAATTAAAGAACTCGACCTCGTTACGCTCGGGACTCAAACAGCTTCAATTTTTATCCCGCTATCAGCGGGACTTCGCCAAGAACGCTTAATCAAATGTCCCCAAATTGATTAGCTCGGAAGCTCAGACACTGCATACATTCTTTGAAACGGAACGTTATTTTGACAAACACTATATTACCTTATAAGAATCCATCAACACCAATAAGGAGAAGAAATTATGAATAAAAGCTCGTTAGAAAACCAGCCGGAAATTGATAACCTGTGTGTTAATACAATCCGCACACTTTCCATAGATGCTGTTCAAAAGGCAAACTCCGGTCATCCAGGTGCGCCCATGGGGCTTGCACCCGCGGCATATGTTCTTTGGACTAGGAATTTAAAGCATAATCCAAAAAACCCCGATTGGCATGATAGGGATCGTTTCGTACTTTCAGCAGGTCATGCTTCCATACTCCTTTACAGCCTCCTTTATCTTACAGGTTATGACGTAAGCCTGGATGATATAAAAGATTTTCGGCAGTGGGGCAGCAAAACACCCGGGCACCCGGAATTTGGACATACTCCGGGCGTAGAAACAACGACCGGCCCTTTGGGGCAAGGCTTTGCGAACGCTGTCGGTATGGCAATGGCCGAACGTCACCTATCGGCGCGCTTTAATCAACCTGGTCATGAAATCATAGATCACTATACATATATTATGTGTGGAGACGGAGATATGATGGAAGGTATTTCATCCGAAGCGGCATCCATGGCCGGACACCTTGGATTGTCCCGGCTGATTTGCATTTATGATGACAATAAAATCTCCATTGAAGGAAATACTGACATAACCTTTACAGAAAACGTTTCTCTACGTTTCAAGGCTTACGGTTGGCATGTTGAAAAAGTAGAAGATGGAAATGATGTAGAAGCTATACACAACGCAATTAAGGCAGCAAAAGCAGAAACAGAAAAACCGTCCATAGTTGTTATGCGAACACATATTGCATACGGCAGCCCCAATAAGCAAGATACAGCCGATGCCCATGGGGCTCCGCTGGGTGAAGAAGAGATATGTCTTACGAAAAAATGCCTGGGGTTTCCGGAAGATGAATTTTTCCGTGTGCCTGATCAAGCCTTAGAATGGTTTAGAAAATGTATCGATAGGGGGAAGGAAGTGGAATCTATATGGCAGGAAAAGTTCGAAGCTTACTCTGATAAATATCCTGATCTTGCCAAACAATGGATTGATGCCATGAAAGGTTCCTTAAACGATGGATGGGATATGGATCTGCCCGATTTTTCGACGACAGGCCCCATAGCCACACGAGCTGCATCAGGTAAGGTGCTCAATTCGATTGCCAAAAATGTACCGGAATTGATTGGTGGTTCTGCTGATTTAGCCCCTTCAAACAAAACTATTATAGAACCTTCACATGATTTTCAGAAAGACAGTTATGACGGACGCAACATCCGTTTTGGCGTCAGAGAACATTCAATGGGTGCCATTATGTCCGGTATGGCTCTTCATAAAGGGCTTCGACCTTATGGGGGGACTTTTCTCGTTTTTGCCGACTATATGCGTCCATCCATACGAATTGCCGGCATGATGAAATTGCCGGTTATATACGTCTTTACACACGACAGTATTGCGGTTGGAGAAGACGGCCCAACTCATCAACCGGTTGAGCAAATAGCATCTTTAAGAACTATCCCCGGCCTCACCGTAATACGCCCTGCTGATGCTTCAGAAACAGTAAAAGCGTGGCGTCAAGCCGTCAAGACTACTGACGGCCCTGTGGCCTTGATCTTAAGCCGCCAAAAACTTCCTTTATTAGATACAAATGAAAACACTTCTGAAGATGGCTTTGCAAATGGTGCTTATATTTTAATGGATTCCGGCGGCAAACCGGATGTTATCCTTATTGCTTCGGGTTCAGAGGTACATATTGCCCTTGAAGCCGGAAAAACCCTTTCAAATAAAGGCATTTCAGCCCGGGTAGTAAATATGCCAAGCTGGGAGCTTTTTGAAAAAACTTCACAGGAATATAAAGACAAGGTGCTACTGCCGGATGTAAAAGCACGCATCGCTATCGAAGCCGGTGTTTCCATGGGATGGGAACATTATGTGGGAAGCAACGGCGTTATAATCAGTATGCCCGGTTTTGGCGCATCTGCACCGGGTGGCACCGTAATGGAAAAGTTCGGATTTACAAGCGACAATATAATTCAAAAAGCATCGGAACTGTTGAAAAAGTAACAGATAGACTTTATTTTGCCCTTAAAAACCTGTTCCTTTGGGCCAGGTCAGAGGCCTATGGCCCTGCCGAAATAAATTGATACAAAATTAGAAGCACGAAATCCGAAATACGAAACAAACTCTAATGACCAAAATTCTAATGTTCAAAATAAATTCACCGTTATGAAATGAATATTTTCTTGATTGTTTTGAGCATTTGAGCATTCGAATTTAAGATTTGTTTCGGATTTCGATATTCGAATTTCGGATTTAACCCGTTCAACAGTAAAACATCCCCTTCCAGGGGTAACCCAAAGCCTGGCCCTCTGAGCCAGGATATTTACAAATCCTGTTCTGGAAATTATCAATTTTTCGCGGAAGTCGAGGAACTTTATGGATTTAAAACTTTTTTTGACTACGTTTGGTATGATATTTTTGGCAGAGCTTGGGGATAAGACACAGCTTGCCACTTTCTTTCTATCAGCAAATTATGATTCAAAAATATCCATATTTCTTGGATCTGCAGGAGCTCTAGTTGTATGTTCCTTAATTGCTGTTCTTTTCGGAGCAGGGGTCAGTAAGTTTATACCTCAAAATTATATAAAAATTGGAGCCGGCGTCTTTTTTATTGCTGTGGGTGTATGGATCCTCTTTTCCGCAATCCGAACTATTTGATTCCTAAAATTGATAAATTCGTAAAAAGTCATTTGCGAGCGAGATTGAGCATTTTTGGAAAAAGATTCATGAAAAGCTGAACGTTAAAAATTGCAAGCTGTTTGAGGGCGATAGCCCGAGTTCTTGCAATTTAGAGAAGCTTTTCAGGAATCCCAAAAATGGTCACAGAGCGAGCAAATTGTATTTTTTACGAAACCATCAAAATTATTCGTCTTTCACTTTGTGGCGTCTTTTCACAACATAATTTACCGTAATCTTTTTTTTTGATCCGTGAGTAATCTTAATTGACGCAGGGTTAATTGCCAGACCGACCGTAATTGTTCCTGTTTTCTTTATTTTATCAAGAGGGATCTTTTTCGTATATATCGTTGAGATATTTTTCAGTATTCTGGCTCCTCCGACCACCTCGATTTTATCTGTATCAAGCTTTGCTTCCGCAAGAATTAAATGCTCAGGTAATTTTCCGGCCCAGTCAAGCTGTATCGGCAACTCCTTTTTTATAGGAATATCAAGATTCACTTCAACAAGCGATGGTTGAACTCCTTTTAAAAAGATGCCCGGCGGCAAAGCAATATCTGCTTGTGTAATTGTGAAAGTATTAAGCCCGACAATTGCTTTGCTCAAGTCTAGTTTTACCTGAACTTGTTCAGGCCGAATCGATTTTATTAGAGTGCCCGATCCACTCAAATTAAGACGGACGGTATTTGCGGATGTGTCTAAAATTTCCATTCCCGGATCGCGATTCATATACTCCACTGGAATCTCAAGTGCAATCAGGGTGTCCATGCCTCTTGTAAAACTAAACCATACGCCTGTTATTATTAAAATGGAGACCAGAGCCGCCATACCAATTTGAATTTTTTCTTTTCTTAGATATCCCCACTCTTCTTTAGTGACGCCGACATGTTCCAGTAATATTTGTGAAAGCTCCTCCTTCCGGTTTATAATATTCGTACTGAAACCTTTAGCTACAGTTACATTTCCTCTTTCTTCGGATACAACGATAACTAAGGCGTCCATGTTTTCGGCTAATCCTGCTGCAGCCCTATGGCGAGTTCCGAAATATGAAGGAAGATTCTGCCTCATTGATAAGGGAAGGATAACCCCAACCTGTGTAATCTGATCACCCTCAACAATTATTGCGCCGTCATGGACAGGGTTATCATGCCAAAAGATACTCATTATCATTTCTTTGGATAGCAATCCACGCCAAGGTATTCCACTTTGAACCGTTTCACTTAAATCTTCCTTTCCAGGGAATACTATCAACGCTCCGGTATGTCTTCGGGCCAGTTCAAAAACACTCTCAACGACTATATCTATAGGAGTGTGAGGTTTTTTTATGGAGAACCCCCAGAGAATGGCCTTTAGCTTTCTTGCCTGCAGAACATTGCGGATTTCATTTCTGAAGACAACAATTATAATGAAGGCGGCAACAGCGGTAATTCCTTGAATTACCCAACTGGTTATAATTAACTCTAAAAAAACAGCTATTCTCTGAAAAAAAACTAGTAATGCAATTCCTATAAGTACTCTAAATACATAGGTTCCTTGAAAAAGTATGTAAAGACGGAAAAGAATATAGCTAACCAATATGATATCAACGATATCCTGCCATCGAATGCTTGTTAAGAAAATTAATAGATTATCCATATCCAATCAATCCGTAATACTAAATCTTAATACACGAAGAATATTACCTTTGTTATCTGTGATTTCCAAATGCCATGGGCCTTTATCCGCTTCTCGAAGCTGAATTCTACTGAACGTTGACCAGCGAGGCGGCTTTAGGTTTAATTTTATTTTGGTGCTAATTTTATCCCTGTGAAACCAGTTATGGTAAATAAATGTTTTTTTAGGCACAGTATCAAATGATGTATAACAGAATACTTTTCCGATTGTAATGGAAAAAACAATTGCAGGATTCCGGGGGACATGCTTTTTTACTTCTTCACACATTACTGCGTGAAACAAAGTCAAATTTTTGGAATCTGAAGTAGGTATAGAGTTTTTTTTTGTTTGAGGGAGTGCCTGCAACGAAAAGAGAATATCGAGAGAAAGCAGAATAATAAGAAATATACTTAATTTATATTTCATGGCTATGTATCCATATGAATGAAATTTTAAGATATCATAAATCAGCGGCCACCTGTCTGATAATTTTGATATGGATATGTAACCGAATTAATAAGTCTTGTCAATCTCTTGTGCCAAATCTCATTAGAAATTATACTGGAAAAATCTTCCTGCGGGTTGGATGCCAAACATTTTTCTTGACTTTGATTTAAATCTTTATTAATTTCACATTTTTCAACTGTTCCCCAGTAGCTCAGTTGGCAGAGCAAGTGGCTGTTAACCACTGGGTCCGCGGTTCGAGTCCGTGCTGGGGAGCCATTCGACGCGCTCAGGGGCACACCACTAATGTGGGTGCCCCTTTTCGCTTGCTCATGGCCTTCGGCCTCTATATATTTATCACAAGCGTCGAATGGCCTTGAGCCTGTCGAAAGGCCATTTTGAGTATTCTTCTCAATTACCAATTCTTTGTACATACAAAGAAACGATGAGCGCTTGGCTTTACATTCTCCGCCTCAAATCAGGCCAATTATATATTGGTTCTACTACTGATCTCAACCGTAGAGTTGAAGAGCATTATTCCGGACAGGCATGCCGTACCACGAAACTTGATCCGCCGGTTAAGGTGGTCTATTCAGAATCATTACCAACCTTTTCGGATGCCAGAAAACGAGAAGCGCAAAT
>CAZQOH010000103.1:0-7421 GCA_964594355.1 uncultured Desulfobacterales bacterium | reverse complement strand
TGTGGCTCAATTCTCACGACCAAAAATGGCTCATTTTTAAACGACCGTTGACACAAAATCGTGTTTCTCTAAATGTTTAAACCGTTTCTGGATCTTTAGATATTCATCAACCGGTAGGCTTCCTTCGTAGCTGAGAGTATATTTTATACCGTCTTCTACTTCGTATAAAGGGAAGATATTGGTTTGAACGGCAAGCCGCGCGGCCTTTACAGACATCTCGGAAGGAATACCCCATCCAGGTGGGCAAGTTGCTAAAACATGCATGAATCTTGTTCCACCTTTTATATCTTTGGCTTTTTGAAACTTGCGTATCATGTCATCAGGGAAAGCAATGCTGGCGGTAGCTGCATAGGGGATGCGGTGGGCGGCAAGAGCTTCAATAATATTCTTTTTTCGTGTTTTTTTCCAGCCCTCTCCTGGAGTTGTAGTCGTTCGAGCCCCATAAGGTGTAGACGAACTCCGCTGGATACCGGTATTCATGTATGCTTCATTGTCGTAGCACACAAAGATAAAATCTTCGTTACGTTCTACAGCACCACTTAGAGCTTGGAAACCTATATCAAAAGTTCCCCCGTCACCTGCCCAGGTCATAACCGTGGTTTCAGAATCTCCGTTCATATCAAGAGCGGCTCGTACACCGCTGGCCATGGCGCCACCTGTCGCAAAAGCTGCCTGCAGTATCGGTACTTTAAGGGACGACTGTGGATAAGGACCCGCCAGAATCCCCCAGCAGCAAGCGGGGATCACAACCATGGTTTTTTCGCCCAAAGCCTTTAACGCAAACTTCATGGCAAGTATCGCACCGCATCCCGGACATCCCACATGACCGGGGTATAGAAAGTCGTTGTTGTTTTTTTTATTCATTTTTTTATAGTCGTTATTTGTTATTAGTTATTGGTTAAAGGTCGGTTATTGAAGATAAATTTTCATTATCCTATTAACGAATAACGAATAACCAATAACTTGGAAAGCATAGTGATCAAACGGAAAGGTTTTGCCATAAAAAGCACAAAATTCACAATTAAGCTCCTAATCAAGTCCAATCCATATGCTTTCCTTCTTGGGAACGTCACTTTTTTTCGTCATCCGGTAAATCTCTTCCAGTGTGTTTGTGGTGATATCACGGCCTCCCAGCCCGGCAATATAGCCGAAAACCGGGGGACGTCCAATATGATTGTATAGAGCCGCTCTAACTTCCTGGGCAAAAATACCGCTTGCCCCAAAAGAAAAATTTCTATCTATTACGGCGACCTTTTGGGCAGGCCCAAGAAACTTACGGACAAGATCTGTAGGAAAGGGTCGAAACAGTCTTAGTTTAAGCATCCCTACTTTCTCACCCTTTAAACGGAGATCGGAAAGGACTTGTCTGCAAGTGCTTGTTATTGTTCCTGTTGTTACCAGTATAGTTTGTGCGTCATTGCAATGGACTGCTTCAACCAAGCCGTATTTCCGGGAAAAAATAGCGGCAAACTCTTCCTCAATCTTTTCAAGCTGTTTTGGAACTTCTTCCATGGCCGACTGAGTGTTATGTCGCATATTCATATAAACCGCGGGCGAGGCCATCTGACCAAGGGCAAATGGATCTGAACAGTCGAGCTTTATGCGGGGTGAAAAGGGAGGAAGGAAGCTGTCAACTTCATCCTGGGAAGGTACGTCAACCGGCTCATGGGTGTGTGAAAGAAAAAACGCATCCATAATGACCATAACCGGAAGATTTATTAACTCTGCCAACCTAAAGGCCTGAAGGGTTGTATCGAAAACTTCCTGGCCGTCTTCACAGTAGAATTGTATCCAACCGGTGTCTCGCTGTGAAAGGCTGTCGGTCTGATCCGCCCATATATTCCATCCCGGCGCCAGGGCGCGGTTAACTTCGGATAAAACGATAGGTAGACGGGCAGATGAAGCCCAGTGCAAAAGTTCATGCATATATGCCAATCCATGGGATGAAGTAGCGGTGAAGGTTCGAGCACCAGCGCTTGAAGCGCCGATAACGGCCGCCATGGCTGAGTGTTCACTTTCCACGCAAAGAAAACGTGCATTCATTGTTCCATCTGCACAATATTTTGATAGTGCCTCCACAATATGTGTCTGGGGAGTAATGGGATAGGCGGACACCACCTGCACTTTTGCAAGCCTTACAGCTTCGGATACGGCGTGGCTGCCTTCCAAGACCTGTTTCATATTTTTTCCTCATCCAGGGTCATTGCGTTGCGGGGGCACTCCATAACGCAGACACCACACCCTTTGCAATAATCAAGGTTGATCTGTCTTCTATCTTCAAGAATTACTGCGACTTCGGGACAGAAAAGACGACAATTGTCGCAATCGTTGCAGATACCACAGTTAAAACACCTACGGGCTTCTTCAACAGCCGATTCATTTGAAATGGTTCTATCAGATTCAAGAAAAGATTTTATGTTTTTTTCATGAGAAACAGAGGATGGGATTATTCTGCCAGCAGGCTGAAAATAATCCTTATTTATTTCTTTATATGATATGGTGAAAGGATTCCTGATTTTCCGAGCACCTCCCCTGTAAATTTCCATGGAAAGTGAAGCGCCGCTTCCTATCCGACAAGATGCGATATTATCTTCTATAGAATTCCATCCTTTTTGAAAAAGGGTGTCGAGCACTATGGCAGCCTGTTTTCCAGAAGCGATTGCATTTGCTACACTCTTTATCTCATTAGTTAAATCGCCTCCATAAATTAAAGGCAGCTCCTTATCCGTAAGTATACAGTGGCTAAGGTTTAAGCGCTTCTCTTTTAAATTTTGCTCGCGATTCCAATCTTCTCCCTGTTCTGCACCCAAAGCGGTGAAAATCTTTTTTACACGAAGTTTTTGTGTTTTTGATCCATCAAGCACCATAAAGGCCCTATCTGATTTGTCTGTACCTTTTACCTTCATTTTTTGTAAGGTCAGAACATAATCTTCATTATCTTTTGCAATCCGGATCGGCGCAAGCTGTTCCATAAGCTGAACGCCTTCTTTTATAGCCATTTCCGTTTCGTGGAAAAAGGCCGGCATATCCTGTTTGCGACGGCGGTAAACAATAATAGGTTTTGCATCCAGCCGGATCAGGGATCTGGCAACATCTATAGCAGTATTTCCCCCGCCTATAATCGCTACTGTTCCATGAACCGAAATTTTTTCTCCTTTACGGATTTTGTAAAGAAAATCGAGCCCGCTGGATGTCTTGTCTTCTCCTGGAATATTCATTTTAATGGACCTGTTAAGACCGCAACCCATAAAAATAGCGTCATATTGACTTTGAATATCTTTAAGAAGGCTCTTTGTAACCGGTTTTTCGCAGTGAATTTTAACGCCAAGATCTTCAATCCTCTTAATTTCGTTTTTCAAAAATTCTTCAGGCAAGCAATAAACAGGTATTCCCCAGCGCAAGATCCCCCCGGGCTCATTTTTAGCTTCGAAGACATCGCATGCATAGCCGAGACGGACCAGGAAATAGGCGGCGGCAAGACCTGCGGGGCCGGCTCCGGCAATGAATACTTTTTTCCCATTAGAAGGAAGCTTTTCGATATATGGGTTAACTCCTTTCAAAGACAGATTGTCTCCAAGGAATCGCTCAAGAGAGTGTATGGCAATAGATTCGTCTAATTCTGCACGGTTACAGGCATTCTCGCATGGATAAAAACAAACATGCCCGCAAACAGATGGGAATGGATTTTCTTCCAGGGTCGTTTCCAGTGCATCCTTGAACAATCCCTGGGATATAAGCATTTCAATACGTGGAATATCTTCACCAACAGGGCAAGCCGCGCCGCACGGCGCTGTTTTTTCATCATATTTCGGACGCATAAACCGCCAGGAACCGGTTTTGTTGACCTCTGTTGTGATGTTAGAACGTGATATAAATAACGGTATTTGTTTGGTATCTGTCATATTACAATATAAACTATAGTGTTATCATAATTCTCAAAATAATATTCCGTTTCAAAGAATGTATGCAGCGTCTGAGCTTCCGAGCAAATCACTTTGGGGACATTTGATTAAGCGTTCTCGGTGAAGCGGAGCGTAAAAATTGAAGCTGTTTGAGTCCCGAGCGTAGCGAGGTCGAGTTCTTTAATTTTAGCACAGCGAGCCATAGAACGCTTCAAATGAACCCACGATTAGTTCGGAAGTTCAGACGCGGGTCAATCGGAACATGTTTTTGAGAACCGCAATTTGGTCACCTTCTCCTTCCAGGATTCTTTATTTTACCACCCCATAAATCTGCACATTTGCAAACGCCTGCTTCGCAGCTTTGATATTTTGACGGGGTTTGTCCTGAATTTCATTTTCAATAGCCGCCCCAATCGAATCCATGGGCGGAATTTCCAAAATCCGCGCGAAAGCGCCTATCATTGCCGTATTAATAATAGGGTGTGTGCGTGTGCCCAATCCGTTTTCCATTGCAATGTGTGTGGCGTTAACAAATGCAAGCTTGTACCCTGAGAAAGGTTCGAGACTATCGGGAAGACCGGGAGAATTAATCAATATCCAGCCTTCCGGTTTGAGTCCTTTGAAGACATCAACATTAAGGAGAAGTTTTACGTCCTGTATGACAACATGATCCGGAGTATATACATTGCTTCGTATTAGAATCTTTTTTTTATCCAGTCTCAGAAATGCTTCTACGGGCGCTCCTCGTCTTTCCACACCAAAGACAGGAAATGTCTGAACATAATAACCGGCATTGAAAAAGGCTTTTGCCAGCAAGACCGAGGCCACCACCGTACCCTGCCCACCGCGACCATGAAAACGTATTTCCTGCATAATCATTAAAATTCTATACTGTTTGGTGTTCTTGGAAAGGGTATGACATCTCTGATATTGGTTGTGCCTGTCACTAACATTAATAGACGTTCAAACCCGAGTCCAAACCCGCTGTGTGGAACCGTTCCAAACCTTCGGGAATCAAGGTACCACCAATAATTTTCTTTATACGACCCCATTTCATTTATACTTGCTTCCAGCACATCAAGACGTTCTTCGCGCTGACTTCCGCCGATTATTTCTCCTATTTTTGGAACGAGAACATCCATGGCCGCCACTGTCTTGTTGTCATCGTTTAGCCGCATGTAAAAAGGTTTTATATTTTTTGGGAAATCATAAACCATTACGGGCTTTTTGAAGTGATGTTCGGTTAGATAGCGTTCATGTTCTGATTGTAGGTCTTTTCCGAAATCTATATCAAATTCAAATTTTTTTCCTGATTTACTTAATATTTCGACAGCATCTTCATATGAAAGTCTTGTATAATCTGATGACACGACATTTTCCAGAGTAGACATCAATCCTTTATCCACAAACTTTGCAAAGAGCTCTAAGTCATCAAAACATTCTTCCATTAAATAGGCCACTAAATATTTTATCATCTCTTCGGCAATGTCCATGTTTCCTGTAAGGTCACAAAAAGCCATCTCAGGTTCGACCATCCAGAATTCAGCCACATGTCTTCTTGTATTGGAATTTTCGGCCCTGAATGTTGGACCGAATGTGTAAACGTCCCCTAAGGCCAGGGCAAACATTTCAGCAGATAACTGGCCGGAAACAGTTAGATTTGCTTCTTTGCCAAAAAAATCGAGAGAATAATCAACAACTTCATCCTTTGTGGGAGGATTCATGAGATCGAGGGTTGTTACTTTAAACAATTCTCCGGCGCCTTCACAATCCGAGCCGGTTAAGATGGGAGTGTGGATATATTTAAAGCCTCTATCCCTAAAAAACTTGTGAATAGCATATGACAATTCTGATCTTAAACGAAAAACAGCTCCATATTTATTGGTCCTCGGTCTCAGATGTGCAATTGTTCTTAAAAACTCATCACTATGGCGCTTTTTTTGCAAAGGGTATGTATCAGGTGCAAGGCTTAGTATCTCAACCGTTTCAGCCCGCATTTCCCATTTCTGTCTTGTCCCCATCGAGGCCACCAGATTTCCGATTATGGCCACGGCAGATCCTGTTGCAAGTTTTTTAACATCTTCATAATTACATAGAGAATTGTCGGCAACAACCTGTATGTTCTTAAGACAAGAGCCGTCATTTACTTCTATAAAAGAAAATCCTTTCGAATCTCTCCTTGTTCTGATCCACCCCTTAATAAGAACGTTGTCTTTTGGTTTATCAGATTTTATGAGTATAGATATTTTCGTTCGTTTCATGAGTAATTCCTATTTTTTTAGACAGGATTTAAATATCTTGTCCATCCTGTAAATCCTGTCAGAATTAAACTAAATTGTTACAAGCTCATACTTGCGGCTGCCAAGCCCGATGCTCTCGGCATAGTTAAGCTGAATTGTCCAATCCACTTTAGGATAAACACCTTTGAATTTGTCTTCACCTGGTTTAATATTGGTTTCAAGGCATGAATTTGGAAGTGCCTGTTCCCTGTTTACAAGATCAACAGATGCCTGGTCAATGGCAATAGGATCTTTTGCCGCAACGACACCGATGTCTCTTACAATTGGAGCATCGTTATAAGGATAACAATCACATGCCGGAGAAACATCTGTAATAAAATTTAAAAACAATGCTTTATTTTTCTTATTTTTTAAAACACCAAAAGTGTATTCTATCATATTTTCCTGGAAAAGGGGTATTGATTTATTCGACTGGACCTGTACGGCGTTGTTGGGACAGATAATAATACATTCTCCGCAACCGATGCATTGTTCAGGATTAATTATCGATTTTTCATCAACCAGCGAAATGGCTTTTTGTGAACAGTGATCAATGCAATCCCCGCAACCAACACATTTTTTCTTTTTAATTTTTGGCGCCATGCCTGAATGCTGTGCCAGCTTTCCCCTGCGGGAAGCACATCCCATTCCCAGATTTTTTATGGTTCCTCCAAAGCCGGATAGTTCATGACCCTTGAAATGGGCTACCGACACTAATGAATCCGCCTGGACAATTTCAGACCCGATATATACGCGTTTAAAACGTTTTTTGTTGATAATTACAGGAGTTGCGCTTTTGCCTCTTAATCCATCTGCAATAATAAGGGGTGCATCTACTACAGAATAAGCAAAACCGTTTCGAATGGCTGTTATGAGATGACTCGGAGAATTACCTCTTGTTCCCGCATACAGGGTATTGGCATCTGTCAGAAATGGAGCACCACCCTTTTCTTTGATGGATTCAACGATCTTTCGTAAAAACACCGGACGGATAAAGGCGCTATTTCCCATTTCACCAAAATGGAGTTTAATTGCAACAAGATCTCTTTCTTTGAAAGTTTCAGAAAGACCCGCCACGTTAAGCAGTTTTCCAATCTTATTAATAAAATTTTCCTTGTATTTGGCCCTTAAATCGATAAAATAGACTTTACTGTTCATGTTATTTTCCTATACAATAGGGTTACAATGAGACCTTTGCAAAACGCCCCCTTTTGCCCAATTTCTGTGTCAGGCTCAACAT
>CAZQOH010000102.1:0-7464 GCA_964594355.1 uncultured Desulfobacterales bacterium | reverse complement strand
GTTCTGGCAATTTGACATACTAACGAAAATGGAGCAAACATCGTGAAAATCCGAATATCGAAATCCGAAATCCGAAACAATATCAAAATCCGAATGTTCCAAATTCAAAACAAATGCGGTTAAGCACCTTAATTTTAAAGTATTTTGAGAATTTGAATTTATGTCATTCGAATTTGTTTAGAATTTCGATATTCGAATTTCGGATTTCCCCGTCTCTGATAATTGGATTAAATATAACCATTAATACGACATTTCATTTTACCAATTCGGAATAAAGAATTTATGAGACGGGGCACTAGTCTCTCTTAAACTTACTATAATCAGGTTTTGAATAATCAGGTTTTATACCCCAATCAATTTCTACTAAGGATCTGACCTTCAAAGGCAAACCAAAGAGATTAATAAATCCTTTTGCATCAAACTGGTCATAGACATCTTCTTTACCGAAAGTTGCAAGTTCTTCCCGATACAATGAATAGGGCGATTTACATCCTGCAATAATGCAATTTCCTTTATACAATTTAAAACGAACCGTTCCTGTTAAGTTCTGTTGAGTAGATTCTACAAATGCATCCAGCGCTTCTCTGAGAGGAGTAAACCATGCGCCATTATATACTAATTCTGCATATTTTGGGGCCAACATTTCCTTAAAATGCATTATGTCGCGGTCGAGCACCAAACTCTCCAGTTCTCGATGTGCAATATACAAGATGGTTCCTGCAGGTGTTTCATAAACACCGCGTGATTTCATACCGACAAGTCTATTTTCAACAATGTCTGCTCGTCCAATGCCATTTTCACCGCCGATTTTATTCAAGCTTTCTATAAGAGCCACGGCTTCCATGGGATCTCCATTGATTTCATTTGGTATACCTTTTTCAAAGCCTATCTCGACAAAAGTAGGTTTATCCGGCGCCTCTTCCGGAGATTTTGTCATTACAAACATATCATCCTTTGGTGGATTCCACGGATTCTCCAGATCTCCTCCTTCGTGGCTGATATGCCATAAGTTGCGGTCATTACTGTAAATTTTATCCTTTGTTGCTTTTATCGGGATCTTTTTTTCTTTTGCATAGGCAATTGCATCTTCGCGGGAACGAATATCCCATTCTCTCCAGGGTGCGATGACATGGAGTTTTGGATTAAATGCCTTGTAGGTCAGTTCAAAACGGACCTGATCGTTTCCTTTTCCCGTGCAGCCATGTGCAACGGCATCAGCGCCTTCCAAAGCTGCAATTTCCACCTGTCTTTTGGCTATTAAGGGTCTGGCAAAGGATGTTCCTAATAAATATTGTCCTTCATAAACAGCCCCTGCTTTTAGTGTCGGCCAGATGTATTCTTCAACAAAAGATTTTCTTAAATCCTCGATGTAGCATTTGCAGGCACCTGTTGAAATCGCCTTTTCTTCAAGCCCTTCCAGTTCTTCGCCTTGTCCAAGATCTGCGGCAAAGGCAACAACCTCACAATCATAATTTTCCTTAAGCCACGGCATGATTATTGATGTATCTAATCCGCCCGAATAAGCCAAAACGACTTTTTTTACTTTTGGTTTCATTTTTTCTCCATTTAAATTAGACGGGATTTACAGGATGTAACCGTTCACCGTTCCGAGGTTCAGGGTTCTTGGTTTACTATTTGTTCATATTTTTGCTTTTAATCTAAGATCAAGCTCGCTCGACTAATATTAAGGCTCGAATAAATTCTGCATTAGATTTAAAATCAAAAACTTTAACTACCTTAACAGTTAAACTTTGAACTCTGAATCGTGTACCTCTGAACTCTGAACGCTGAACCTCTGAACCCGTGAACGGTTACTATAGGATGAACATGATATTGCATTCTTTTTCGATAATAAAATGGCAATCCTGCTTGTCCCATTAAATCAATTTTTATTGAATTGGTCATTGTCTTGTCTTTTAAAAGAATGAAAAAAACATACCATAATTCATTTCAATCTTGCAACCGGCAAAATAGTATTGTTAAAGCGGTATTGTTTAAAAGATTACGCCTTATCCAATAAAACGCAAAACAATTGCAACCTGAAATTTGTAATGAAACAGAGATTATGAATTTAAGCTCGACCAAAACAACAGGGTCATTTAAAATATGCTTTAATAAATCATTATAATGTAAATAAATATGAAAAATATTGTGAAAAACAAAAAAATATATGTATTTTTTACTTGACAAGCATTTTCCGTTATTTTAATAATATTTTAACATCGTATCTTCGGCAGACTCGACATTTGCAGAATTTAAGTGTCATAATAAATTTCTAATAGCTTACAAAAAAAATGGCTAAACAAGGGAAGTACATAGACGATCTTGATAAAAAGTTGATTCTCGAACTGCAGGAAGACTCCAGAATCCCTTACAAAGAAATTGCAAGGAAGCTCAAAGTCTCCGAGGGTACCATACGAAATCGAGTCGCACTTTTGGTTGAGAAAGATATTTTGAAATTACAGGCGAGGGTCAATCCATTTGCACTTCCACATAAAATCTCCGCGCTTGTAGGAGTCAGTGTCAAAGAAAGAGAGCATGAAGAGACCATGGAAAGAATCGCCGATATTCCATGTGTGACCAGCATATGGAATGCCACCGGTCGATATGACCTCTTTTTTGAGGTAATGGTCGATTCATTGGAAGATCTAAATAATATTTTGTTCAGGAAGGTCCTCAAGGAGATCAGAGGAATATCAAATACCGAAACTTTTGTGACGCTTTGGTCAAAAACAAAGTTTTACAAATTATCCTAAATGAGGTAAAGGGCCTAATTGCTTTCTCCAGAAGCCTTCTTGCATATTCGCTTTTTAAGTTTGAATTCTACATTTTGAAAAGATGAAGCAAGCCACCTTTTTCATGCACTGAACCGGAATAAATATGCTGAGTATTAGAAAAGCAAACATAGATGACGTAGATACGATTCTAAAACTTATTAATTATCATGCAGAAAAAGGCATAATGCTGCCAAAAACTGCTTTTAAGGTATTTAAAAATTTGCAAAATTATTTCATTGCAGAAGAGGACAAAAAAATTGTGGGGTGCGTGTCTCTTGTTGTCCTTTGGAAAGATCTGGCTGAAATATGTTCGCTTGCAGTCAGCAAAGAGTACATAGAAATGGGTGTTGGGAAAAAGCTTGTAGCTCAATGTATGCAAACAGCAAAGGAACTGAAGGTAACACAACTTATTTCCCTAACCTATCAAGATGAATTTTTTGAAAAAATGGGCTTTCGTTTGGTAGACAAAAATTCCTTTCCAAGGAAATTAATGTGGGAGTGTTTAGAATGCCCAAAACTCGAAGCATGCGATGAACGTGCTTATTTGATGAATTTGGAATAGATGGTTGAAAGGAGCAAATACAATGAAACATGATTTTCTGCACGTAACTGATTTTAGCGCCAAAGAGATTATGGAGACTTTTCATTTGGCCAAAGAGGTGAAGGCAAAACTAAAGAATCGCGAAGACTTTAAACCCTTCAAAAACCAGACATTGGCTATGATCTTTGCCAAGCCGTCTGCGCGGACACGCATATCCTTTGAAACAGGGTTTTATCGTCTCGGTGGACATGCCCTGTACCTTGGCCCCAGCGATATTGCAATAGGGAAGCGCGAAGCAGTAAAAGATATTGGTCGCGTCATAAGTCGGTATAACGATATGATTATGGCCAGGCTCTTTGACCACGCTCATATTCTGGAATTGGCGGAATATGCCTCTTCACCGGTAGTAAACGGCCTCACCAATTTTAATCACCCCTGCCAGATTATGGCGGATATGTTCACTATATTCGAACACCGGGGAAATTTGGATGATTTGAAGATTGTCTATATTGGGGATGGAAACAACATTGTTCATTCATGGTTGAATCTTGCAACCCGGTTGCCCTTTCATTTTGTCTGTGCCTGCCCAAAGGGGTACGGTCCAGATTCAGAGATCGTAAAAAAGACAAAAGATGTTGGATTATCAACGATCGAGATTTCTCATGACGCAAAAGCAGCCGTGCGTGGATCTGACGTGGTTTACACCGACGTGTGGGCTTCTATGGGACAGAAAGAGGAGTTAGACGAAAGGGTTAAAAGTTTTCAAGGATTTCAGGTAAACAGTGATCTTATGTCGGCCACCGGTAAAGAATCTTATTTCATGCATTGCCTGCCGGCAGAAAGAGGAAGAGAAACAACCGATTCGGTTATGGAGTCAAAAGCGTCCATAGTTTTTGATGAGGCGGAAAACCGGATGCATGTTCAGAATGCAATTATGCTCAAAATTGCAGGAAAGGGATAGTTTATTATTTTTAGACAAGATTAACAGGATTTTGGTTTCTTAAGAGAGCATGGACTTCCATGGGCTGAAGGCTTAAAAAGCAAAAAAATATTAGTAACGTTCAAAAGTTGCGGCATTACCTTTTCTCACTTTGAACACCTATTAAAAGACGCCAAAACTTTTAATGTTTTTAAAATATTATATCATGTTTATCCTGTATATCCTGTCTAAATCAAAAACATTAAATAAAAGGAGTTATCATGATTGAAAAAGTAATTATTATGGGAGCTGCAGGACGCGATTTTCACAACTTTAACACATATTTTAGAGACAACCCCCGTTACAATGTCGTTGCTATGACGGCTACCCAGATTCCCGATATTGAGGGGCGTCTTTATCCGCCTGAACTGTCCGGAAAGCTTTACCCGGACGGCGTACCTATTTACGAGGAAGATAAGCTGGCCGACCTTATTGAAGAGCACAAGGTCGATCTGGTCGTTTTTTCTTACAGCGATGTTTCTCACAATGAGGTAATGCATAAAGCTTCTGTTGCCACGGCAGGGGGTGCGGATTTCATGCTTGTTGGCGCCACATATTCAATGATCAGATCCCAGAAACCCGTCGTGACAGTTTGTGCGGTGCGGACAGGATGCGGCAAATCGCAGACGACTCGCCAAGTGTGCAAGATTTTAAGAGATGAGGGCAAGAAGGTTGTGGCGATTCGCCATCCAATGCCCTACGGAGATTTGACAAAACAAGTGGTACAGCGCTTTTCCTCCTATGAAGATTTTGAAAAACATAATTGTACTATTGAGGAAAGAGAAGAATATGAGCCCCATGTGGCTCAGGGTACAGTGGTGTATGCCGGAGTTGATTATGGACAAATCCTTAAAGAGGCAGAAAAGGAGGCTGATGTTATCGTGTGGGACGGTGGAAACAATGATACACCTTTTTACTACCCTGATGTACATATAGTGCTTTTTGACCCACACCGAGCAGGGCACGAACTGCTTTATTATCCGGGCGAAACAAATTTGAACATGGTGGACATCGCTATCATCAACAAGGTGGATAGCGCGGAATCAGATAAGATAGATCAAGTCCGAAAAAACATAGAAAAACATGCCCCCAAAGCTGAAATCATACTGGCAGAATCGGCCGTTCTTGTGGATGATCCTGATCAAATCCGGGGAAAACGCGTTCTCGTAGTTGAAGATGGACCTACTCTTACGCACGGAGAGATGAAATTTGGTGCTGGGATTATTGCGGCTCAGAGGAATGGTGCGGCTGAAATCGTTGATCCAAGGCCTTTCATTACCGGAACCATAAAAGAGACCTTTGAATCATATCCCGATATCGGTGCCGTTCTACCTGCCATGGGATATGGAGAAGTTCAGACTCGCGACTTGGAACAAACCATCAATAACACGGATTGTGATTTGGTCCTATTCGCAACTCCAATTGATCTCCCGAAACTTATTTCTATAAACAAGCCACATCTTCGCGTTCGTTATGAATACAAGGATCAAAGCGAGCCGACATTGAAAGAAGAGCTTCTAAAACGGCTTAACAAACTGGATAAATAAGGGATAAGGTGTTACCTATTTTCAAGTCCCCTGGCTGTTTCTTGAATCTGTTGCCAGGCCTGATATACATGGCGCTCCTCAGTATGGGTCTGACCGATACAGAAACGGAGAACGTATTGATCATTTAGTGTTGTGTGTGTCAAATAAAGATCGCCGCTTTGATTAAGACGCTCCAATAATTGCTGGTTAAATGCGTCTCCACCCAAGTGTCGGAAGCAAACTAAATTCAAGGGTGCAGGCACGACAAGCTCGAAACGGTCAGTTTCCCCAATCCACCTGGCGAATTTTTGAGCCAGTTCAACGTGACGTCTGATGTGGTAACGTAAGCCTTCTACTCCATAGTAGCGAATGACGAACCAAAGTTTCAAGGAACGGAAGCGTCTACCCAGAGGAATATGCCAATCCCGATAGTCGGTGACAGCACCTGACTCAGTCGCCTTGTTGCGAAGGTATTCCGGCAACACACTAAGGGTTTTTATCAGAATTTCCCGATCGGCAACATAGAAACAGTCACAATCAAAATTGGTAAACATCCATTTGTGTGGATTAAAACAATAGCTGTCTGCCAGATCCATTCCCTCATGAAAGTATCGGTATTCGGGACATAAGGCGGCTGTGCCTGACATTGCGCCATCAACATGAAGCCAAAGGCCTTCTTCGCGGCAGATTCGACCGATTTCAGGCAACGGATCCATAGCATTAGAAGATGTAGTCCCCACAGTGGCGCAAACAAAGCAAGGTATGAGACCGTCCTGGCGATCCTGCTTGATTTGTTTAATAAGGTCGTCCGGACGAAGGGCAAAACGATCATTCACCCGGATCAGTCGAAGATTTTGGCTGCCCAGCCCAGCGATTTTGACAGCTTTTTCAACGGAGGAGTGTGTTTGAGTGGAAGCATAGGCAACGAGACGTCCATCGCATCCTTGTTGGTTGCTCCCATATTCTGTGGCCTGTTCACGGGCAGCCAAGAGGGCGCAGAGGGAAGCACTTGAAGCTGAGTCTTGGATAACACCGCCGCCTGCAGCATCAGATTTAAACTTCGTCGGCAGCCCAAGCATATCCACAAGCCAGTCAAGAACATGGGTCTCTAACTCTGTGCAAGCCGGACTCGTGGACCACAGCATACCCTGTATCCCAAGGCCGGCTGAAAGCAGCTCACCAAGTATGGCGGGACCAGAAGCGTTTGCTGGAAAAAACGCAAAGAAATTGGGAGATTGCCAGTGGGTAAGCCCTGGAATAATGAGGTTGTCCACATCTTTTAGAATGCTTTCAAAGGCCTCTCCAAGGGCGGGTGGCTCTGAAGGAAGCAGACCACGAGTTTGTCCCGGCTTAACTTGAGATAGTACTGGAAAGGATTCGATTCTTTCGTAGTAATCGGCAATCCAATCCACCACTGCTCTGCCATATTTGCGGAAATCATCCGGGGTCATATGGTAACTTTTCTTTTCAGACATCTCTCCTCCTTTTTTATTTGTAATAGTTTAATTATTTTAGACAGGATTAACAGGAATAACAAGATAGTTTTTTTATAAAGAATGGTTTTATACCGGTTGTCATAAATATGATCCGATTGACCAGCGTCTGAACTTCCGAGCTAATCGTGGGTACAATTTGAAGCGT
>CAZQOH010000101.1:0-7519 GCA_964594355.1 uncultured Desulfobacterales bacterium | reverse complement strand
GAATTGCGAAATCTATGGAGGGAATTGGTAACGTACTAGTACTGCTGCGTTATCGTTCTATTCCTCAATGCTGGTTTGAGAATGACAATAATTACGGAAAGACATCATCAGATAGAAGTAGCCTTAATCAATTAACAGACAATCTTTGGGCAATTAGGCCAACGGTAATGGGAAATGCGGTTCTTGCCTCGTATTTTAGACCCGTAAAATGGAATTTGCTGAGACAACAGAGAAAAATGATCAATCGTGCAGCCGCATCGCTGAATATGAATAGCAAAAGAATTGCGTGGATGACCCATCCATATCATTATTTATACCGAGGATGCGCAAAAGAATCTGCGATTGTCTATGAATGTTATGATGAATTTGTGTTCGATAGTTACGGAAAACGGAGTAAAATGACAGAAGCCCTTGAATTAGATCTCACACAAAGTGCCAATCTCAATATAACTACCGCAAAACCGCTTTTCGATAAACTGATTAATCTCAATAAAAACACAAAGTTGATTTCAAACGGGGTTATGTATGATTTATTCAAACAATGCCGTGGTGATAGGGTTTCTGTTGCTCCAGAGATAAGGATATTAGAAAAGCCAATTATAGGTATGATAGGAGTGCTTCGGCACGGATATGACTTCAAATTAATTGAAGATATTATGAGGAAAAAAAGCGAGTGGTCATTTGTGTTTGTGGGCGAGATAGCGGAAAATGCACGTAATACTGTTGAATATCTTTCCAAATATAATAATTTTCACATTTTCGGATGGCGACCATATGATGAACTTCTATCCTTTCTAAAAGGATTCAGCGTTGCAATAATACCATATATTGTAAACGATTGGACAAATACCATCAATCCAAACAAGGTCTATGATTATTTTTCTGCCGGAGTCCCAGTTGTTGCTACTCCCATTCATGAACTATACAAGCGTAAGGAATGTTTGACTTTATGTGAAAATAAAAATGAATTCATAAAAGGCATCGATAGAATTTTGTTGGGGGAAGCAAAGGATAAAACACAAAAGGCAATTGATATGGCAAAAGCCTTGTCATGGGATTCTATTGCCAACGAAGTCATACTTGAATTAAGAGGGCTAATTTGAAAAGGTTTGAGGAAAAAATACGGTCACATAATCCTGCAAGTGCCTCTTTTGCAGTAGATACAAGACATCAAGCGCAACTGTACTCTTCTGCTACAAGTGCTTTTAAGCTCTGGCTTTGAAAGCGGCGGCGCCAATGGTAAAATCGATCTTGATTAACACGATGCTCGCGGCAAAATGCTGCCCCGCTCAAACCGCTTTCAGCCTGTTTATCAATTAGGCTCTGCCACTGGGCTGATTGCTCTTCTTTTGTCATTTCGGTTGTTCCCTCGAAGTTTAGGGGGCCTACAATACGTCGTCGCGGCCCGCGAAAGATGGGTTGCCTACACGCTTACATACCAGCTAATAGTTGTGCATGACCGTAAGCGCCTGTGTGAATGGAGGGTTCTATATCTCAATAATGCTAACAGCTGATTCTTCATGGAGATGAACGTATGGCGATGCCAAATTTTATCATTTTAGGTTGCCCAAGGGCTGGTACATCGTCACTCTATCGTTACCTTAAACAACACCCACAGATTTTCATGAGTCCATTAAAAGAGCCGCACTTCTTCTCATATGAAGGAGAGAAGTCACCTCGCTGGGGTGTCAGCGATATAGAGGCTTACCGCGCCCTATTTAAAGGAGTGGTAGATGAAACGGTGATAGGCGAAGCATCGGTATGGTATCTTTATAGCAATACAGCTGCTGAAAGGATACGTTATCATATCCCCGAAGCTAAACTCATTGCCATTCTTCGCAACCCCGTTGAAAGAGCATATTCGCAGTGGGCTTACAATGTCCGGCATAACAGAGAACCCATCACAGACTTTGGACTGGCACTTCAAGCCGAAGACCGTCGGATACGAAACAACGAACTTTGGGATTTTCAGTACTTGAACTCCGGATTTTATTGTCAGCAGATCAAGCGGTTCCAAGATGCGTTCGATTCGGATCAACTCAGAGTTTATCTTTATGAAGATTTCAAAAATAATCCGACTGATATGTTTTTGGATATATTTAGTTTTTTGGGTGTGGATGATACATTTATGCCTGATATGTCTATTAGGTACAATGCATCTATGTTACTCAGAAGCCGGAAGATAGAGCAATTTTGGCTGAAAAAGAACTTTGCGAAATCAATCCTTAAACCATTGATTCCCGACGGATTACGCAATTATGTATCCAACTATTTGCACAACCTTAATTCCGTCAAACTAGCACCCCTATCATCAGAACTCTAAATTCGACTGATGCCTTTGTTTAAGGAAGATGTATTGCAGTTAGAAGGCCTTATCAAGAGAGATATTTTAGCGATATGGTTTGCGCCAGAATAACAAGATTTGTTCCGTTTGTAAATAATGACTTCTGGAATTACAAACTCATTTGTTTTAAATTCAATTAAAACAAATTTAATTTAAGGGTGGAATACCATTAATAAATTCAGAAGCATAAGAATAATTATATTTTTTCCTCCTGTAGATTTTGAAGATCTCTATTTCAAAAAATTGGTAGTACCAATCTCTCATAATAATTACAGAGTTTACGTAATTGATAGGCCAGCTGATTTAATAATAGACGGGATAAAGGGTTATAGACGACTAAGAAAAAAGCTTAGAAATAAGGTGGTTAAGCAAGAACAACTAAAAGTTTTTGTTCCCCTTCTGCTGTTTAATGAAGTCATACAGGAAACTGTCTGTGGGTGGGGGAATTTTAATATGAGTTTATTAATCTGGAGAATTAAGAGAATAATCAAAAAGGAAAGAATAGAACACGACAAGCTGATTTTGTGGTCCTTTTCTCCTTTGCACTGGAAAGTTATGAAAAAAATTCCCGCAAAGAGAAGAATATATGGAGTGGAAGATGAATATTGCTACGATCAACAGGATAATTTAGTAAGAACGGTATATAATGCCGAAAGAAAGATGTCTGTTATTTGTGATGACATAATATGTGCGTCTGAGAAGCTTAAAGAGAAGTTTGAAAAATTTATACCTGAAGAAAAGATTCATCTAATTTCTGTTCCTGCTGATGAAAGATCACTCAAAAAATGCGATGTGAAAAAGTTTTCTCAGTGGGATAAAATTCCTCCTCCAAAATTGGTGATATTCGGATTAATCAGGTATCAAACGGACTTGACATTGATTGAACGAATTGCATTAAAAATGCCGGAAGTGTCCATTGTATTCATAGGGAAAAACCAAAGCAAAAAATTTGGGACTCTACTTGCAAGCTATAAAAATATTTACCATTTGGGATTTCTATCTCGCGAAAATGTAATCTATTGTCTTCGTTCTGCTGTAATGGGTCTATATCCTGCAAAAAAATACAAATTTTCCACATATGCAAATCCAATTCGTATTTATGAATATGCCGCAGCCGGTATTCCCAGTGTTTCAATTAATATAAGTCGAGAGCCAGATTATCCCAAGTCGATAGTGCTTGCAGAAAGCCATACTGAATTTGTCAAAGCTGTCCAAAATATTCTGACAAATGGGATATCAAAAGAAGAAAAAAATGAATTAATCGATTTCGCTAAAAAGCATTCAGCGGAGAACATTGTAAAAAAGTATTTGGGAGTTTTTGAGAAAGGTATGAGCGAATAAGAATAGGGAGGCATATAATGAAAAAGGCGTTAGTGTGTGGTGCAGGTGGATTTATCGGCAGTCATCTCGTGAAAAGGTTAAAGAGGGAGGACATTTGGGTCAGAGGAGTGGATTTAAAATATCCGGAATTTTCCGAGACAGTGGCTGACGATTTTGTCATAGGTGATCTGCGTGATCCGTTAGTTTGCAGGCATGTTGTTGATCGACGGTTTGACGAAGTTTACCAGTTAGCTGCGGATATGGGCGGAGCCGGATACGTCTTTACAGGCGAGAATGACGCCGACATTATGCACAATTCCGGGCTTATCAACCTGAACATGCTTGAAGCTTGTCACAGGCGAAATGTGAAAAGGATCTTCTATTCCTCCTCGGCCTGCATTTATCCAGAGTATAATCAGGAAGATCCGGATAACCCTAAGTGCTCAGAGGATAGTGTTTACCCGGCAATGCCGGATAGTGAATATGGATGGGAGAAACTATTTAGCGAGAGACTGTACTTAGCCTTTCAGAAGAACTATGGCATGGAGGTGCATGTTGCACGTTACCATAATATCTTCGGCCCTGAGGGAAGCTGGCGCGACGGCAGAGAAAAGGCTCCTGCAGCTATTTGCAGAAAGGTTGCTCAGGCTCTGGATGGAGGAGAAATTGAAATCTGGGGAGATGGCAAGCAGACCAGATCTTTTCTCTACATAGATGAGTGTTTAGAAGGAACGATCAATCTGCTACGTTCGGATTTTGCGGGTCCAGTCAACATTGGTTCTGATGAGATGGTCTCTATCAACCATCTTGCTGAAATGATTATGGAGATTGCAGACAAAAACTTGAAGATCAGGAATGTGAAAGGTCCATTGGGTGTGCGGGGAAGGAACTCCGATAACAGGCTTATTTACGAAAAATTGGGATGGAAGCCCACACTTGTTTTGAAGGGCGGCTTAGAAACAACCTACCGTTGGATTGAGGAACAAGTTAGTAGTGAAGAAAAGTGATTCTTTCCTCTCGTATGTCGAGAGGTAAAAAGAGCCCGATGGAGACAAGCAAGGCAGAGATATCATCCTTGCGCATTTCTCCTGCAACAACATAGGACAGCCCCGAATGACTAGGACGTTCTTCAAAGAAAATCGGAAGATTATTTGTGGAAAAAACGTGCTGAAGAAATAATAGGGATATTGGAAGAAGCACTGAAAAGGGGAATGGATTGAATTGTGAAGATGAACATCATGCTTGATTTTGGTATTAGAAAGTAAAAAGCGAGATATTCTAATCAACGGGAGAGTTTTGCACAATGTTTCCGTGATATCCTTAATTGGCGATTTTGTATTGAATATAAGGAAGGTTATATTTTGAACCAGGCGATCAACATTAGTCCATATTTCAATCAGGATAAGTATAGTGTAAAAAATAATGTTCTGTTCTTTGCGTATGTAAAATTTGGGAGATCTCAAGGTATCACTGAGCATTTCTCCAATATGGCATTGGCTATCGGTAGGTATACTGATTTATCGGTTGTATATGACAGAAGGCTTGAATCTGGTAGCCTGTACATGGATAAGCTCCAAGAAAAGAATATTAAATGTATTGATGTTTCAAGGCTGAAGAAAGTTATTGCCGCGTATTATGAAACAACACCTCTTCTTTTCCACTGCCACGGATTTTCTCATCTTAGGAAAGCTTTAAAGATTGCTCGTCCGATCGACAAAGTAATGATCAGCGTGCATTGCTTCAGGCACGCCACGTGGTATGCAAAATGGATGGCTCTTATAACCTATTTTCTCTTTTTTAGATCAGTAAACAAGTGGCATTTTTTGTGCCAGAGAAGCAGAGATGAATACTTCTGGTACAAAAAGATTCCATCGAATACCTGCTCCTTTCCCTTAGGAGTCGAGGAGTTGTTCATGACGAAAATGGCGCAAGTTTGTTTGGTGAAGGATCTGATTAGCCAGGACATAATAGATCTCACCAGCAAAGTTAACATTGTGTACATAGCTCGGTTTCAAGCATGGAAACGTCACGTTTTCTTGTTACGATCCTTGAGACCTATTCTGAAGGGGGACACTTACTTAATTTTAGTAGGGGAAGGCCCTATTCTTGATCAAGTTATGGATTTGGCTACGAAATTGGGTGTTCAGGACAATGTCGTTTTTACCGGAAGAGTTAATAGAGAAACTGTTCATTATGTTTTGAGTCATGCAAACCTTGCAGTTACCGTATCCCCTTCCGAAACCTTTGGATGGTGTCTGCTGGAACCGTTCTGCATGGGCGTTCCTATCGTCACCACCAATGTGGGGATTGCGAATTCTATCATTCACGACTTTTATAATGGATTCATCCTGAATAAGAATTGTAAAGAGAAGGAGTTTCTGGAGAAGGTAAAGATGGCTTTGAAACATTTAAAGGATATCGACAACTCAGACAAAAAAAGCCTTTATTTATGGGATAACTTTGGTAAAAACACCGCACGGTGTTATGATAGCCTGTTTGAAAATGTGAATAAAGACTTATAGATAAACTGATATCTCTCACCCCAGTTAAATGGGCTTTACAGATTTAACGTGGCAAGCAGAGCGCTCAGATGCACAGTGATTTTGAAGGAATGATAAATGATTTCTGTAACAAAAGACACGAATTTCATTATTCGGAGATTAATGAGAATATGTGATAATCTTATTTCCATTAAAAAAAAGGAATAAAACGGGATGTGTGGTATCTGTGGATTTACTCCCTCGCTGGATCGGAGAGAGGATGAATATGTGATAGAGACTATGAAGTCATATCTAACCCATCGAGGGCCTGATGGGGAGGGCACCTATCTTTCGGAAAAATGCGTCTTAGGTCACAGAAGACTGTCCATCATTGATCTCGAAACAGGGCACCAACCAATGTCTAATGAAAATCAAACGGTTTGGGTCGTCACCAATGGAGAGATTTACAATTACAAAATGTTATGGAGGGAACTTGAAGGACATGGACATCGGTTTTCCAGTGACCATTCAGATACTGAAGTAATCGTACACGGCTATGAGGAATGGGGAACCAAACTATTCGGGAAATTAAACGGCATTTTCGCAATTGCCATATGGGATTCGAAAAGAAATTCGCTTATTTTAGCTCGAGATCATATCGGAGTAAAACCGCTCTATTATTCAGCGTGCGGGGAACGTTTCGTCTTCGCATCGGAGCCCAAGGCCATTCTTTCCCATCCGGAAGTTAAAGCAGTGTTTGATCCCGAGCAAATGGCAAATTATTTCTTTTTCCGTGCTCCTGTTCATCCTAACACGCTATTTAAGAATATTTTTAAGGTGGCGCCGGGTTCCTTTATCACATGGGAACCTGAAAAAACAAAATTCCGTGAGAGGGTATATTGGTATCCAAAATCTCTTGAACAAAAGGACTTAGACGAAAAGGAAATTTTTAATAAGGTAGATACACTGCTGTTTAAATCAGTGAAAAATCAATTAATCAGTGATGTTCCCCTGGGAGTCTTTTTGAGCGGAGGGATTGATTCCAGTCTCATAGCATCTGCCGTGGCCTCTTATAACGGGGGAACAGAAGGCTTTGTGGTATCTGTAGGGGGAGAGAATGACGAAGCCAAATGGTCTCAGAAAGTAGCTAACCATCTTAATATTCAAAATAACGTCCTTGAGGTAGGGGGGGGACATTTTCTCAAACATTTCAATCAATGGGCTTACGTTAACGACGACCCGGTATCCGATCCGAGCGCTCTGGCGCTTTTGTTGATTGCCCGTTTTGCCAGGGATTCAGGGAAAATCGTGATGCTATCAGGTGAGGGGGGAGATGAGCTCTTTGGTGGATACAACTCTTATCTCAGATTTTTTG
>CAZQOH010000100.1:0-7566 GCA_964594355.1 uncultured Desulfobacterales bacterium | reverse complement strand
TACTAATATATTAGAACACTTTTCTTTTTTTTAAGAGTTCATCAATTGTGAGTTATATAAAATGAATTTCAAGGAACAAATACTTAATCTTGTAAAGCTACAAAATATCAATTTAGAATCCACCAGCATCAAATCAATGCTGTCTGGTGTTTCTGAGAAATTTGATACCCTTGATGTTGGCCTCAAAGAGTTTGAGAGAAACATTGAGGAGAAGGAATCTATGATCAGTGAACTGAAAAAACAATATCGATCTCATGAATCTGATGTGCAATTGAATCTTTCCATGATAAAAAAGAACGAAGAAAAACTTAAATTTGTAAAAACTAACAAAGAATATCAGTTGTTGTTAAAAGTTGTTGATGATTTGAATGAAAAAAATTCCAGTAAAGAAGATGAGATGATAGAATGCCTTGAACGTATTGAGGAGGCGGAACATGAAATCGTAATAAAAAGAGATGAATACAACCAAATATCCGATGATATAAAAAATGAAAAAGAGATTATAAAACAAAAATCAAATGATGGAAGTAAAAAACTTACCAGGCTTGAAAAAGACTGGAGCAATATTTCCAAAGTGATTGAACCCGAATTGTTAAAAAAATTCATTAAAGTGAAGGAAAAGACGGGAGGAGTAGCCATAGCAGCCATAAACGATGCGGTATGTCAAGGGTGCAATATGAATATTCCCCCTCAAATGTATAATGAACTTCAGCGTTTTGATAGTTTGAAAATTTGTCCCCACTGTCAAAGGATCATCTACTGTAAAAAAAAATAGATCGGTCAGAGCAGTCTAAACGATCACCGGATCAATTTCTTTGATCAGGAGGAAAGTCCGAACACCGCAGGGCAGGGTGCTCCATAACATGGAGTCGTGGCAACACGAAGGAAAGTGCAACAGAAAATATACCGCCGGGCACTCAATAACGGCTCAATCCGTCAAAATTAACCCTATCAGGGAATTGAGTGCCGGGTAAGGGTGAAAAGGCGCGGTAAGAGCGCACCAGTTTCCCGGGTGACCGGGGAAGCTTTGTAAACCCCACTCGGTGCAAGACCAAATAGAGGAGTGTTTGAGGATGGCCCGTCCAAGCTCCCGGGTAGGTCGCAAGAGATACCGGGCAACCGGTATCCATAGATGAATGATCGTTACCCGATACGGAGTAACCCAAATCGGGCACAGAATTCGGCTTATAGACTGCTCTGGCCGTTTTTTTTTGGAATGAGAAATTTCAACGGAGCAAAGTTAAGTGCAAAAAACCCAACGCAATATACCTTTTGTGGAAAAGGCGAGGATTTTTTCTCTCGATTATCTGAAATGTTGTGTCTATATCTCAAATATTAGTGATCGAAAGAATGTCTTTACAAAAAGGCTTTATTCAAAGCTGATATCTACATCTCAGGTTTTGGAAGATTTCCTCGATTTTCATGGGGCAAAAAACAGTAAGGACTGGTATTTTTACCGAGAACTTACAGCTTCCATCAGACATTTGTGCTTGGGTGCATATTCTCAGAAACATATTTCTAATCGTCTTGTTTTTTATGATATTTCAGACAGTAAGGAATTTGAAAGGGAAGGAAGTGCAACCCTAGATTTTTTAACAGAGTCACTTGTGAAATTAGCCCCTGTTATACTTGATGAGGCACAGCGTTTGAATATATCTGTTTCCGAAAAAGAAAGAAATAATCGTGAAGATTTTCCCGGTATTGCCACAGATAAAATGCTCAATTATGATATCGATGATGAGGACAAGGACTTACAGAAGGAAAATATAGTTAAAATCGCCAGTGATTTTTTAAGTATTGCAGAGAATTTTGACCAGCTGGGATTTTATGAACCATATGATTTGAAGGAAATACTTGCCATTGTGCCTGACAAGGTTAACGAGGTCGAAATAAGACATTTTGAGATGCTTGTGCACAATCTTCAGTCTTCTTTTGATACATATGTAATACACGGGGGATTCAGATTCGGTAACAGAAAACTAAAACAGCTCCGGAGTTTTTTTTCCATTGTTTTTCATCTATTTCAAATGACAGGGCGTTTACTCCATTTTTATGAGCGACACTTACACGAGGCGAGTTATAAAAACATATACAAAAGGGTTCAAGACCAGCTATTGCATCTAATTAATCCTAAAATCCTCCTTGATCGCACAATTAATTACGGTCTTTACTACGCCTGTCACTTCCTTACAACCGGCAAAGAATTGGCACAGGAAATACTAAACGAGAATATTGAGCGTTCATCCACTACCGTTGGTATCCCTGTAAAGCTCGGTTTTCACAGCAGACCCAGCCTTCTGGTTGCCAAAATTGTACAACACTACGGTGGTCAGATGGAGCTTTGTGTTGGAAATGACCGTTTTGATGCCAGCAGTGTGCTTGATATACAATGGGCGGGAGGTAAGATCCAAAAAGAAAATATTGCTAAAGTTATCTTTGAAGGTGACATTCGAGCTCTAAAGGATATTGAGATTCTTGCCGGTATTAATTACGGTGAAGATTCAACTGGTAATAGAGTACCGCTGCCAAAAGAGCTAAACTACTTAAGATAGTACCCTAAGTGAGCGAAAATAATGCTCAATTAGGCGTTATAGTGTTTGTCAAAATAACGTTCCGTTTCAAAGAATATATGCAGTGTCTGAGCTTCTGAGCTAATCAATTTGGGGACATTTGATTAAGCGTTCTTGGCGAAGCGGAGCGTAAAAATTGAAGCTGTTTGAGTCCCGAGCGTAGCGAGGTCGAGTTCTTTAATTTTAGCGCAGCGAGCCGTAGAACGCTTCAAATTGAACCCATGATTAGCTCGGAAGTTCAGACGCTGGTCAATCGGAATATATTTATGACAACCGGTATAATTGTTGATGATTATTCGTTATTAGAATTTGATGATCGTCTCATTTTGTGAATCTATTGTTTATGAAATAAAAAACAGATTTTATTTTTTTAAACGATTAACCAATAACAAATAACGAATAACTCCCAATTGGTTTTTTATTCAATTTGGATAGTAAGGAATTCTCTGTATGGTCTCAGCGGTAATTGTAGCAGCAGGCAAAGGCACTAGGATGAATTATTCAACACGTAAGCAATACCTTTTGCTTGCAGGCAAACCGATTCTGGGACACACACTGGAAATTTTTATTAGATGTGATGAGATAGAAGAAATCATTCTTGTCGTTCCGGAAGAAGATTTTGACTTTTGTAAAAGGAAAATACTTTTACCTCTTAAACTTCAAAAAAGGGTAAACCTTGTCTCCGGTGGCCAAGAGCGACAGGAATCTGTTTATAACGGGCTTATGGCGGCAGGTGACAAAGAGAGCTTAGTTGTTATTCATGATGGTGTGCGTCCCTTTGTTTATTCTGAGCAGGTATCGGAATGTATAAAGGGTGCAAAGGAGTTTGGTGCATGTATCGTTGGAATACCTGTATATGAAACCTTAAAGCATGTGAATCATTCAGGTTATACAGATAAGACAATTAAAAGAGATACCATATGGCTTGCCCAGACCCCACAGGCTTTTCAATATAGCCTCATAATAAAAGCCCATGAAATTGCGCGGCAAAAGGGCTATACATGCACGGACGATGCACAGCTTGTGGAACGTATGGGGGAAAAAGTAAAAATAATAAGAGGCAGCAGAAACAATATAAAAATTACAAACAGAGAAGACTTAGAGCTTGCCCGAGCAATACTTCAGGCCAGAGTCGAATAAAAAAAATCAACTCGCCAAATCTTTTACCACTTCATAGGCCCTGTCGAGGGCCTGATCCAGCATTTCGGGTTTTGTTCCGCCGGCCTGGGCCATATCGGCTCTTCCACCACCACCACCGCCTACCACAGACGCCACTTCCTTAACTATATTACCGGCCTTATAACGGTCTGTAAGATCTTTTGTCACAATAACGATAAGAAGAACTTTGGATTCTGCAACACTTCCAAGCACAACAATCCCCGATTTTATCTTATTCCTCATTCTGTCGGCCAGTTCTCTGAGAGCTGCGGGTGTATCAACCGAAACTTTTTTTATTAGAACCTTTATACCTTTTACAGAACTAATGTCATCCTCGGTTCCGTCAACACTCATTTCAGCAATCTTTGTTTTTAATTGTATCAATTCTTTATTCATTGACTTTTGGTCCGTCAGCATTTCCTCAATCCGTTGAATTACAGTTTCCGGTTTTTCTTTGATCAGACGTGCTGTATTTTGTATGATTTTGGAAGTCTTCTGAATATATTCCAATGCCGTCTGTCCGGTCAACGCCTCGATCCGTCTTACACCTGATGCGACACTCGATTCTCCTATTATTTTAAAAAAGCCGATATTGCCGGTACGGTCCGTATGGGTTCCTCCACATAGTTCTTTGCTGAAATCAGCTATTGAAATGATCCTAACCCGGTCACCATATTTCTCTTCAAAAAGGGCGGTCGCCCCTGTTTTGAATGCTTCTTCTGCATCCATCTCTTCAGTTTTGACTGACTCGTTTTCCCGTATCCGTTTGTTTACAAGGATTTCAATTTCATCCAGAGTATCAGGGTCAACCTGTGAGAAATGAGTGAAATCAAACCGGAGTCTATCCGGTGATACAAGTGAGCCGGATTGCTTAACATGGTCACCTAAAACCCTTCGCAAAACAGAGTGAAGTATATGGGTGGCGGTGTGATTCAATTCTGTTGCATGACGCTCTTTTTTGTTGATAACGAGATCTATGTGTTCTCCTTTTTTTATAATTCCTGAAGTGATTTCCCCTTTGTGAATAATAAGCCCTGTTGGATCTTTAATTGTGTCATAAACTACCATATTTCCGCTTTGCCCGGTTATACTTCCTTTATCACCAACCTGTCCTCCGGACTCTCCATAAAAAGGTGTACTTCCTGAAACAACTTCAATTGGTTGGCCCTCTTTTGCTTCTTGGACTTCATTTCCATCAATCACTAAAGTGGTAATCGTTGAGGAATCATGATCTAAACCATAGCCTATGAATTTGGACTTTTTTCCTTTTGAGGAAAGATCTTTATAGGCGTCACTGACTTCTGAAAAAGTTGCTATTGATCTTGACTTTTTCCGCTGTTCTTCCATTGCCTCATCAAATCCTTCCAAATCGAGCACCATGTTTTGATCTTTAACCACATCTCTAACAATATCAACCGGGAATCCGTATGTGTCATAGAGTTTGAATATAATACGTCCCGGTACTTTGTTTTGACCCTTTGCCTTCATATCCGAAAGTGAGTCGTTTAGGAGTCTGAGACCGCGATCAAGAGTTTCTGAAAATCGAATTTCTTCATTCTTTATTACATTTGAGATAAAAGCTTCCGCTTCTTTAAGTTCGGGATAGGCTGATTCCATAATATCATATACAACACCCGCTGTTTTATGAAGAAACGATCGGGCAAGACCTATATTTCGACCATAGCGAATAGCCCTGCGTATAATACGGCGCAAAACATATCCTCTTCCTTCATTAGAAGGGAGTATACCGTCACCGATGAGAAATGCAGCGGCTCTGCTATGATCCGCAATTACTTTCATTGCAATATCTGTTTCCGGATAGTCGCCAAATCGTTTTTCAGAAAGGTTTTCGACCTTTTGAATTATCGGCATAATAAGATCGGTGTCATAATTAGTCGGGACATTTTGAATTATCACGACCATCCGTTCAAGACCCAACCCCGTATCAATACTAGGTTTTGGAAGGGGTATCATCTTGCCTGAAGCATCGCGGTTGAATTGCATGAAAACCAGATTCCACAGTTCAAGAAACCTGTCACATTCGCATCCGACTTTGCAGTTTGGTTTGCCACATCCAAACTCTTCCCCCCTGTCGATGAGTATTTCACTGCACGGCCCGCAGGGACCTGTATCACCCATGGACCAGAAATTATCCTCTTCTCCAAATCGAACAATCCGATCTGCCGGCACACCGATATGTTTGTTCCATAGCTCGTGAGCCTCATCATCATCAAGATAGATTGAAACCCAGAGTTTGTCTTGAGGCAATCCATAACCATTTACCAGCAGGTCCCAACCAAACTCTAATGCTTTTTCCTTGAAGTAATCGCCAAAGGAAAAGTTTCCCAGCATTTCGAAAAAGGTATGATGCCTGGCAGTATAGCCGACATTCTCAAGATCGTTATGCTTTCCGCCTGCCCTGACGCATTTCTGAGATGTTGCCGCTCTGACATAGCTTCTTTTTTCTTCGCCGAGAAATATGCGTTTGAACTGCACCATTCCGGCATTAACAAATAATAAAGTAGGATCATCGGATGGAACAAGGGATGAACTCCTTACAATTTGATGGTCATGCTTTTTAAAATATTCAAGAAATTGTCTTCGTATTTCATTACCCGTCATTGATAAACCCTCGGCTTTCAATCCTCAATCTGACCGTTTTCTTTTTCCTCTTTTGATAGTCCCAATTCATTTCTGACCTTGATATATAAAGAATTGTAAATATCTGGATTTTCCTTTAAAAATTTTTTTACGTTTTCTCGTCCCTGACCAATTCGCTCTCCATCATATGAATACCACGAACCGCTTTTTTCAATAATTTCTGTTTCAACACCCATATCGAGGAGGTCTCCTGTTTTCGAGATTCCTTCACCGTACATAATATCAAATTCAGCATCCTTGAAGGGAGGCGCTATCTTGTTTTTAACAACGCGTACCCTTGTCTTGTTCCCCACAATTTCCTGTCCCTCCTTGATAGCACCTATGCGTCGAATATCAAGCCTCACCGATGAGTAGAATTTTAAAGCATTACCTCCTGTGGTTGTTTCGGGGTTTCCGAATACAATACCAATTTTCATACGGATCTGGTTAATGAATATAACCGTGGTCATGGTCTTGCCTATTGTAGCGGTTAACTTTCTTAATGCCTGGGACATCAGTCGTGCCTGGAGTCCCATGTGCGAATCTCCCATTTCTCCTTCTATTTCCGCCCTGGGAACAAGTGCAGCTACTGAATCGATAACCATAACATCTATAGCTCCGCTTCTTAACAGCATATCGACTATTTCGAGTGCCTGTTCCCCTGTATCAGGCTGAGCAACTAAAAGCTCGTCACAATTTACCCCAAGCCTCTTTGCATACGCCGTATCAAGAGCATGTTCCGCATCTATAAAGGCTGCAATACCAGCCTGCTTCTGGGCCTCTGCAACAGCGTGGAGCGCAAGGGTTGTTTTACCGGATGACTCCGGGCCAAAAATTTCAATGACTCTTCCTCTGGGTATTCCTCCAACTCCCAATGCTCTATCAAGCGCAAGGGAACCGGATTGTATTACCGGCACATCGACAATTGGACTGCTTCCCAGTTTCATAATAGAACCTTTGCCAAACTGTTTCTCTATCTGAACCATGGCGGTTTCTATTGCTTTTTCTTTGTCAGGTGAAATATTCATAATATCCTCCTGTTTGGTTAAAATTATTTCAATACCAATGATTGATAGTTTCGTTAAAAAATCAAAAAAATTACTTTTTTACCGGTTGTCATAAATATGTTCCGATTGACCAGCATCTGAACTTCCGAGCTAATCGTGGGTACAATTTGAAGCGTTCTACGACTCGCTGC
>CAZQOH010000099.1:0-7582 GCA_964594355.1 uncultured Desulfobacterales bacterium | reverse complement strand
ATCAATAATCGCTGTTGGGGAAAGACATTCTGTATCAATCTCATCCATTAATTTTGCCCTTCAATTTCGATGAATAGCTTACTATTAAATCTTAATAAATTTATGATTATTCAGCCACCAAGATGCCAAATCACAAAGAGAATATCAATGTAAAGATCAGGGCCCAGAGAACCAGGTTTTTAATGTTTGAATAAATTCATCCCATTATCTGCAAAAGAAAAACGCATAGCAAGAAAGATTTTAAAATTAATTTCTGATTGACATATTTTGTTCTATCTGTACAAATAAAAATTAAAGAAAGAATCGAAAAAAAGTTATTAATATGGTTTTGCTTAGCGCCTAAAAAAGATCGGAGGAACAATTATGAAAGAAAATAGAATCTATAACTTCAACGCGGGACCTGCCGCACTCCCTCTAAGTGTTCTTGAAGAGATTAGAGATTCCTTTTTGAACTTTGCCGGATCCGGCATGTCGATTACAGAAATAAGCCACAGGTCCAAATTATTTGACGATATAATAAATGATGCCATTGCAAGGACAAAACGTCTTTTAAAACTGGATGATAAATTTCATGTACTCTTTCTCCAGGGCGGTGCCAGCATGCAATTCTGCATGATTCCCATGAACTTCTTACAGGAGAGCAAGTCGGCAGACTATGTGAATACCGGGACCTGGTCCACAAAGGCTATAAAGGAGGCAAAACTACAGGGCAAACCGATAAAGGTTGTTGCTTCTTCAGAGGACAAGAACTTTTCCTATATTCCAAAGAATATAGAGTTCAGCAAAGATGCTGTCTATGTACATATCACATCAAACAACACCATAAAAGGAACACAGTGGGCAAATTTTCCTGAAACAAACGGTATACCGCTTATCATAGACATGTCGTCTGACATCATGTGCAAACCCCTTGATGTAGAACCCTTTGGGCTTATTTATGCCGGGGCTCAAAAGAATATTGGCCCTGCAGGGGTGTGTATGGTGATCATCCGAGAAGATCTGCTTAATTTGGTGCCTGATAACCTGCCGACTATGCTGAAATATAGTACCTTTGTTTCCATGAATTCGCTTTTTAATACGCCACCGTGTTTTGCAATTTATATAATTCAGCTTGTGATGAAGTGGATTGAAGAAACAATCGGCGGTCTCGATAAAATGGAAGAAATAAACCGGAAAAAAGCACGGCTTCTTTATAAAACTATAGACGATAGCGGATTTTACAAAGGCACGACAGAGCTCGAAAGCCGATCGATGATGAATATAACCTTCCGACTCTCGGACGAAGAACTGGAAACACGCTTTGTTCAAGAAGCCCTGGAAAACGATCTTGGCGGTCTAAAGGGACATAGCTCCGTGGGGGGTTGCAGGGCATCAATTTACAATGCTACAACCTTGGAGGCGGTTGAGACCTTAATCGATTTTATGAAAACTTTTGAACTAAAGAACGGATAATTACTCACACATCTCAAACAATGCAGCAGCGCCCATTCCGCCGCCGATGCACATAGATTCGACTCCGTATTTTACTTCGCGTTCCTTCATACCGGCAAGAAGGGTTGCACACAATTTGGCTCCGGTGCACCCCAAAGGATGTCCTAAGGCAATTGCACCGCCGTGAATATTGACCTTTTCCATATCTATACCAAGTTCATTTATACAATACAGAGCCTGTGAAGCAAAGGCTTCGTTTATCTCAAACAGATCTATGTCTTTTATATCCATTCCTGCAAGTTTCATGAGTTTCGGGATAGCATATTTAGGCCCGACACCCATTTCATCAGGACGACAGCCTATTGTAGTGTAGTATTTTAGTTTTGCAATCGGTTTTATACCCAGCTCTTTTACTTTTTCTTCGCTCATTATTATGGTAGCGGCAGCGCCATCAGTCGTCTGGGAGGAATTGCCGGCCGTAACCGTCCCTCCAGCCGCAAAAACCGGATTCAGATTGGCCAGCCCTTCCAGCGTAGTCGACTCCCTGATACCATCATCAAAATCCTGTAAAAAGGTTTCTTTCTTGTATGTACCATCTTTAGCTTGAACAAATCTGGTTGCAGGTGTGGGTATGATTTCGGTGAACATATTTTTTGCTTTAGCTTCAGAAGCCTTCATCTGAGAATGATAGGCAAACTCATCCTGGGCTTCTCTTTTTATGTTATACCTATTTGCAACGTTCTCTGCTGTAATTCCCATGTATGTATAAATATCTACGCCTTCTTTTGTATACTCGGGATGAGGCCTTGGTAAGTTTCCTCCCATGGGGACGTAGGTCATTGATTCAATACCGGCACCGATGGCAATATCCGACCAACCTGACATAACTCTTAAGGAAGAAATGGCAATAGCCTCCAACCCGGATGAACAGTATCTGTTCACTGTAGCACCGGTAACTTCAATGGGAAACCCTGCCATCAACACAGCGATTCTCCCGATATTCATTCCCTGCTCGGCTTCCGGAAATGAACAACCGACCATAATGTCTTCAACATCTTTTTTTTCAAGGTTTTCAGTTTTCTCAACGGCCGTACTCAGCATGAAAGAAAGAAGGTCTTCAGGTCTTGTGTCTTTAAAAGCCCCCTTCACTCTTTTGCAACCAGGGGTTCTTACTGATGTTACAATATATGCATCTCTCATTTTTATTCCTCCCTAGGATGTTATTCGTTAATGGTCTCGTAAAAAGTCAAAAAAGAGATCTTTTTACCAATAACTAATTCCTCAGCGGCTTGCCCGTTTTTAAAGTGTGATCAATCCTGGCAAGGGTCTTTTCTTCTTTTAGTAAATCGATAAAAGCCTTCCGCTCAAGTTTAAGAATTAGTTCTTCGTCCACTTCACTGTTGGTTCTTACATCTCCTCCGCTAACCACGTAGGCAACTTTTTTTGCCACGAGTGCATCATGATCGCTTATAAATTTTGCCTCTCTCATGTTGTAGACTTCAGCATCAACCATACCCTGTGCGGCTTGGCCAAAAACTTTTATCTTTCTTTTAACAGGCGGGGCATAACCTTCATAGACCATTTTCAAAACTTCCTTCTTTGCTTCACCGATAAGATAGTCCCTGTTAAATACAATTCTGTCTTTTGGTCCTAAAAAACCGTTTGCCCTTGCATCAGCTGCAGACGTTGAAACTTTGGCCATTACAATATTCATACAAACAGGGAGAAAGAATTTTGCAAGGTCAACGTCTGTCACGACTTCAGGGATTGAATTTATGAACTTCTTCCATAGGTTCAGACATCCACCCCCTGCAGGAATCAGTCCTACCCCGGATTCCACTTGTCCCATGTAAAGCTCGGTATGGGCAACGATTTTATCGGATGCAAGGCAGACTTCACAACCGCCGCCAAGCGTCATGCCGTATGGTGCCGCCACCACGGGAAAAGCCGCATATCTTGCTTTTTGGAGAACATTCTGTAGCCGCTCTAACATCTTCTCTATATCCGAATATTTTCCTTCCTTTGCCGCATTGCTTACATCAAAAAGGTTAGCGCCTGCAGAAAACGCTCCCGGCACACCACCAGCCTGATTCCCGATGACAAGACCAATGCCCTTAGTATCAACATAATCTAGTGATTCATTCGAGAACTCTATAATCTCCTGGTTTAAGGTATTCATCTTTGTATGAAACTCAAGGCAAAACACCCCGTCTCCTAAATCAATAAGAGATGCAGAATCGCATTTTTTGACAAGCCTGTCTTTTGCTTTGAGTAATGCTAATGAAATTATGTTTTCGCTTACAACTACTTCTTTATAACCCTCTGATACAAAGTCATAAAATAAAACTTTTCCTTTTTCGGTTTTATAAAAAGAAGTGCTGCCGGCTTCAAGCATCTTCTTTACCTTTTCAGGCACTTTTAGCCCCTCTGCTTCCATCCTTTCGACCGACTCTTGAAGGCCTATGGCATCCCAGGTCTCAAAGGGTCCCATTTGAAAATTAAAGCCACATTTCATTGCATTGTCGATTTCGACTATCGTATCTGAAATCTCCGGGATCCTGTTGACTGAATAAATCAATCCGTTTGATACAAGATCCCGTGCGAATTTAGCTCCTTTATCCTCGCTGTAAATGACTGCTTTCATTTTATCCGGCAGGGTTTTTGCCTTTTTTGCTTCTTTAAGGCATGGAAAGTCGGGCTGATCAAATTCCGCGTATTCCAGTGATTCAGGATTTATGACTTTCCTGATCTTCTTCCATTCAGGCGTTAGGTCGGTTTTATAAAAACCGCTTTTTGTTTTCTTTCCAAGAAGCTTCTTTTCAATCATCTTATCCACAAATTGAGGAAGCACAAAGCTTTCTCTTTCCTCATCATCTTCAACCATTTCATATGTATTCTTAGCTACGTGACTCAATGTATCAAGACCGACAAGATCGGAAGTTTTAAACAGTGCGGTTCTTGGTCTTCCCATTACAGGGCCGAAAAGGGCATCAACTTCCGGAATCGATAAACCGGTTTCAACCATAATCTGCATCGCTTTTACAATTCCCTGGATACCGATCCTGTTTCCCACAAAATTAGGTGTATCTTTGGCCCATACAATACCTTTTCCAAGAATTCGCTCACCAAAATTCGCCATGAATTCGAGAATATCAGGCAGAGTTTCTTCTCCAGGGATGATCTCCAGCAGTTTCATGTATCTTACCGGGTTAAAAAAATGTGTTCCCAGAAAATGCTGCTTGAATTCTTTGTTCAACCCTTCTGACATCTTCTTTAAAGGAATACCCGAAGTATTTGTGGAAACAACTGTACCATTTTTCCTTACTTTCTCTATCCGTTTCAAAAGATCCTGCTTTATCTTTAGGTTTTCTATGACAACTTCAATAATCCAGTCGCATTCTGCGAGCTTGTTAAAATCATCTTCAAAATTGCCGATGGTGATACGGTCGACGTCTTTATTTTCCATGAAAAGGGGAGGCTTTGCCAAAAGCGCCCCATCCAGACCGGCTTTTACGATTCTGTTTCTGGCCACAGGATCATTTTTCTCTTCATCTTTCAAATCAAAGGGAACAATGTCGAGAAGCAATGTCCTGATGCCTGCCCCTGCAAGTAGTGCAGCAATTCCACCACCCATTATACCGGAACCAAGAACCGCCACCTGCTTAATATTTCTATTCATATCAACCTCCTATATACAGTTTTTATATGCTTTCTTATTCTTAAGTATCAATTTAGCCTATTGAATGTTGCATTATGAATGAACGTTCATTCATTTAACAAAGAAGTATTTTTCCTGTCAAGAACTTTGGCAAAAATTATTTTAACATATAATCTTGGTGTCTTGGTGCCTTTGTGGCAAAATAACCGAGCGGTTACACTGATTTTCAGAGAAAGGGAATCGGTTTGCCCGTTCTGAAGGCCAAAGCCTGGCACGTAGCGATCACTTGTCCGTTCTGATCTTTGACCTTGATATCATAGCCGGCTGTCTTCTTTGTTAGGCTGACTTCCTTTGCCTCGGCCTGCAAGCGTACACCTGTTTCAGGGCTTGACACATAGGTTACATTCACGTTTAAGGCAACAGCCACGGAGCCGTGCGTCTGACAGGACGTTTCAAAGGCCTCGTCGATCAGGGCATAAATTGCCCCTCCATGAGCACGGTCGTAAATGTTATTCATGGTTGCCGGATCGTAGGTCATCTCTACCACAGAATATCCCAGATCCAAAGCAACGAGTTCCATGTTCATGGCCTGTGCAAAAGGCTCTTTTTTCACAGCCCGATAAATAGCCTCTTTGACAGCTTGATCCATTATTCATCTCCAATCATTCTGAGACCTTTGCAAAACGCCCCCTTTTACCTTAAACCACCAGTATTGCTTCAAGCTCCTCTAAATTATTGATATAAAAATCCGCCTTTAAGGATTTGTTGTTGTATGCAACGAATATTACTTCTGCCTCCCTTGCCGCTTTTTCATCCAGTTCCGAATCCCCCACATAGATTGCTTGTCGGGGCTCTATCTTAAAATGTTCCAAAATCTTGATAAGCGGATCAGGGTAAGGTTTGGGGCGAGCCACATCAAAAGCACTGACAACCAAATCAAAATATTCCGTAAGATTGTATTCAACAAGGAGGCGGTTTATCGTATCAGATCGATTTGTTGCAATTGCAGCTTTATATTTTGGTCTCAGCTTTTGAAGCAAAGACTTTAGATATGGCTCCATTTCCATATATTTTAGAAATGGAAGATAGGTCATCTTTTTTCGATAAGCTTGTGCTTTTTCAAGGATCTCTGTATCTTCAAACAGAAAGGAGAGCGAGTTATCTACAGTATGCATATGGATATAAGCAAATTGCTCGGGAGTAACGCCAGGTTTACTAAAATGATCCAGAATCTGATTGTAATAAGCAATATTTGCCTTTATTGTATCAAAAAGGACACCATCACAGTCAAAAACTACAACTTTGATATCTTTCATAAAAACCTATTGTTTACCTTCTTGTTTCTCCCCAAAAATACTTCCGTATACCCGTATTTTAATTTCAGGATGTATTTTATTATTTGTTTTTAAATGAATAACATCATGATACTTGCCTTTCTCTTTTTTTATATTTTCAATGGTCAATATGTATTTAACCACTTTTGGTCCTTTTATCTCCTCCAGCTTGTAATTTATGTTCTTTCCGCTTTTTGCCCTTACATTAACTATTTTGAAAGGATATTTTTCCTCAGGGGCAATAGTTGCCGACCTTTTGATCTGCTTTCCAATAGGACCATAAAGCTTTACTACCGTTGGAGTAATAGTAGCATATTTTTCAACATTGCCTAAAATCGTCAAATTGAACTGTGGCTCTTTGGGGTCATTTGTATATACAACAATATTTTTTGACAGTTTTTTTCCACCATATCCATTAGTATTAACTTTAATTGTGATTTTCCCCTCACCGCCGGGAGGGATCTGTCTCGTATAAGAGACAGCGGTGCACCCTCAGCCTGTTTTTACCCTTTCAATTATAAGTGGTGCTGCTCCTTTGTTTTGAATGATAAAATCATGCATCACTTTAGCACCGTCTACCACCTGTTCAAACTCGTAACTGTTTGCAGGGAAAAAAGCAGATGGAGATTTTTGATCTTCCTTTTCGCTTCCGAAAGAAACAGCTATGGAAAACAGAGTAAAAAAAATAACTGCTATAAAAATCATCTTTATTCTCATGAACAAAACTCCCTTTCTGCATTCTAATTCAATAGTATAGGAATTTCAATTTGGCACACAGATAACACAGATAAATAAGATATTAAATGATTAATTCGTAAAAAGACGAATTCATCAAGTTTTAGGTTTTGTAACACTTTAGCCCTTTGAAACCAGTTTATACAAATAAGCTTGAAAGATGATTAAATTTTCAGCCGTGTAATTGTCTGAGGGTATTAGTCCCGCTTTTAGCGGGATTAAGAAAGAACAGAGGCCTGATAGACTCAACTTTGTGATATCTTAGTTGCTTTTTCAAGTTTCAAGTTTCCAGTTTCAAATTTAATCACCTTTGTGCCTTAGTGCCTTAGTGGCTAAAATATTACATCATTTCGTATTCTTATGATGATCCCTTTTCACATTAAGGAGAATGGATCCACATCAATAACAACCTTAACATCTCTTT
>CAZQOH010000098.1:0-7674 GCA_964594355.1 uncultured Desulfobacterales bacterium | reverse complement strand
ACAACAAGTGCCGGTGTAGACAACCCAACTTCTTTTTCTGCGTCGGTTCAAAGTACATCTCAAATAAATTTATCTTGGACAGACAATGCAAGTAGCGATAATGTTCTTCTAGCTTGGAATAGTTCTAATACCTTTGGTACACCTACGGATGGAAATACATATTCTGCAAGCGATGCAATTAGCGGGGGTGGAACCGTATTGCAATATAGCGGAACGGATAGTTATTCCAATACCGGTTTGTCATCCAATACCGCCTATTATTATAAAGTATGGTCATATGATGGTTCCAACTACTCAAGTGGAGTAACAGTAAATGCGACAACGCTTAAAATTGAACCCTCTAATCATCCGACAAGTTTTTCTGCATCGGCTTCCACACTAGATATTACCGTTACGTGGACAGACGCAGTTACCGGCTCTCAAGCGCCGGATGGATATTTAATTATAGGTGAAACAGATGCAACTATAACCAACCCTTCTGATGGAACGGCTGTGGCAGATGATACGGATGCTACTGGTAATGCAATAGCAATCAATCAAACTCACGGCAGTGGTGGCTCTTATACATTTAGTTCTCTTACAGCAAGTACAACGTGGTACTTTGAAATATTCTCATATACCAACTCAGGGTCTGATATTGATTATAAAACGGATGGTACAATTCAAACTACAAATGCGACGACAGGTACGATTCCCGAATTGATGATATCAGAAGTTGCCGACCCCAGTGATAATACTAATGCCAGGTTTGTGGAGTTATATAACGCAAGTGGGTCAACAATTAATTTTGGTACTACAACTTTTTACCTATCCAAACAGGTGAATGGTGGCACATGGTATAATACGCAATTAACAGGTAGCGTCACTGCTGGTGATATATATATTGTTGCGAGAAGTTCAGGTAGTTTTAATACAGCATATGGGTTTTCTCCGGATTTGGTGTCAGGGAATATTTCTGGGAACGGAGATGATGGTTATTATATTTATTATGACGGTACAAGTTCTACTGGTACATTGACTGACTCATACGGAGTTATTGACGAAGATGGGACTGGCAAAGCTTGGGAATATGAAGATAGCCATGCTGTTCGAAATGCTGGTGTAAGTGCTCCAAATACTACATGGACGGCCAGTGAATGGACTATATCTTCAGCAACAGCAGCTCAATGTGGCCCGACCGATACATCCCTCCCCGTGGAACTCACATCATTTACAGCCGACAACACCCGCGCAGGTGAAATTACTCTTAACTGGGTAACGGAGAGTGAAATTGAGAATTTAGGATTCATGTTGGAAAGGAGACCTGTAGAGACGATGCACGCATCGTCTAATTGGGTGGAAATAGCATCTTACGTTACAGATGAAGCCTTACGTGGTCAGGGCAGCGTTACGTATCGCACAGAATACAGTTATACCGACAAAACAGTAAATGCAGGCGAAACCTACGATTACCGTTTAGCTGACGTAAGTTACACCGGAGAAAAAGTGTACCACGCTTTAAATGTTTTGGGCATTGAAGTAACCGAACTCCCGAATGAATTTGCGTTACTTCCTGCGTATCCAAATCCGTTTAATCCAACCACGACGATTCGTTACAATTTGACGGAAGCCGGTGCTGTAACATTAACCGTTTACGATGTAACCGGTCGTGAAATAACCAGGTTGGTAAATACAGAAAAGCCCGCAGGAACTTACGAACTAACGTGGAATGCTGATAATATTCCTGCCGGGGTTTACTTTTGTAAACTGGTACAAGGAAGCCACAGCTCTACACAGAAATTGATATTGTTGAAGTAAATTAGAGTAAAAGGGTAGATGGGTAAAAGAGTAGACGGGTAAAAGTTGGGGCATTAGTGAAAGCTGGTGCCCTTTTTTTATTCCCGGAATGATGGGTGAGATTGAATTATTAGCCAAAATAATATAACATTTTACTTGCAAACATCGAGGGGGGGGGGTAATTTCTTGAGAGTTATTTTTATTTTAAAAATAGGAGTCAAAACCATGAAGAAAATGTTAACAATATTACAAACCATACTGATGGTATTAGCTTTTGGGCTTGTCATGCTTTCTGCACAGGATGTACAGGAAGAGGCTGTCCCGGAAGAAGCCATTAGCCCTTTTGACGGTTATGCCGTGGGATTAAATATAGGGTTACCGATTGTCAAAGGTGCCTATTTAGAAGGACATAGCGGTACGAACTTTGGACTCTTAATCGGCACACCATACGGTTTACCTTTAGGCCCGTTGAATGTTGGCGTTGGTGCAGAGATATTGACTTACAGCTTTCCTGATGCCGCAAGCGGAAATGGGTTCAAAGGATTTGCATTACTTGGAACCCTTAACATTGGATTGAATGACTTGCTTGTCCAACCTTCGACATTACCTGTTCAGCTTTCACTTCAAGTTGGTGCAGGGTTGTATGGCGGAGGATTAGGAACCACGATTGGCGGTGCGGTTGATATTCCGCTGGAGAAATTTAATGTGAACCTACCGTTGACAGTAAAATTCTATGGTCGCGGTAATGCGATGACCGATGCCGGAGAGGATTCAAATATCGATGATAAAGCAACCGGGTGGATTAACGCTGGCATGATGATCACCTACGACGTTTCGACGTTGTTTTAAACTGATATTAACAGTCTAAAATCGTTAAAATAGAGGGAATGGTGTTCGGGTCAGGATATCATTCTCTCTAGCCTCTCATCCGGGCGTTGTATTTTAGTGCTGAGAACAAAACTATTATAAAGGGAACCGAGCACAATGGAGTTTATTATTCCAACCATCCTCATGGTAGGATTTCTATATTTCAAGAAAAAAACATGTTACGCGTGTCATACTCGCAGGAGGCTTTGGGTAGAGCGTTGCCCGAAATGTGGCAGGAGGTAAAATAATTTAAAGAAACCGTGAATTACATATATGCCTCAGGGGGTGTTGACGAAAGTTGATGCCCCTTTTTTTTCTGGAATAATGATGACTAGACCAGCTGAGAACCTAAATATCGTTACCGACCAATTATTGTTTTCCTTTTAATCGCTTAACATTTTGTATTAAATTTGTTACATGCTTACTCATAAATGCACCTCTTTGGGTCCATGCGGAGAATAACCAGTGTATTTGTAGCATAATATGCGGAGAATAAACATATACATACACCAACAAGAAGATTGGGCTAATTTCATTTGGGACTATAAACAAGTTTCCAAAAAATTGGCTGTAGCAAGAAACCTACAAGGACAACTTATAGGGAAAATGGAATCGCTTGGCTTCAATTTACAAAAAGAAGCTGTATTGCGTACTTTAACGTTAGATGTGTTGAAATCTTCTGAAATAGAAGGTGAGATTTTAGAAAAAGAACAAGTTCGTTCATCAATTGCAAGACGATTAGGAATGGATATTGCCGGTTCAGTTAAATCGGACCTTAATGTTGATGGAATTGTAGACATGATGTTAGATGCCACTCAACGCTACGATGCTCCACTTACAGCAGAGAGACTGTTTGATTGGCATGCTGCCTTATTTCCAACAGGTAGAAGCGGTATGTTTAAAATTAATGTTGCAGACTGGAGAAAAGATTCAAAGGGACCTATGCAAGTTGTATCCGGACCAATAGGTAAAGAAAAAGTACATTTTCAAGCGCCCGATTCTCAGTGTTTAGAAAATGAAATGGTTAACTTTTTAAATTGGTTTGAAAATACTTCTGAAATAGATTTAGTTTTAAAAGCGGCAATTGCTCATCTGTGGTTTGTTACGATTCATCCATTTGATGACGGTAATGGAAGAATAACAAGAGCAATAACGGATATGTTATTAGCTCGCTCAGATAAAAGCACTCAACGGTTTTATAGTATGTCGGCACAAATTCGGATCGAAAGAAAAGGTTATTACAGAATCCTTGAGAATACGCAAAAAGGGAACTTAGATATAACCGAATGGATTATGTGGTTTTTACAATGTTTGATAAATGCTATTAATTCTACAGAAAATATTCTATCAACCGTATTTAATAAAGCGTCTTTTTGGAAATTGCACTTAACAACAATTCTTAATGAAAGACAGCAGAAAATGATTAATAAACTCCTTAATGACTTCGAAGGAAAATTAACATCTTCTAAATGGGGAAAAATGACTAAATGTTCTCAAGATACTGCATTGAGAGATATTAAAGATTTAATAGAGAAAAATATTTTACAGAAGCAAGCAAGCGGCGGACGAAGTACGAACTATGAATTGACGAATTGCTGGAGGATTTATGACAAAGGAAAACTCAATAAAATTATTTGAATCTAACCTCATTAATTCCCCGTAAAAAGCACGGGATTGTAAACACCAGCCGCAAAGTTCGCCAAGATTCCCCGAAAGAATCGGGATTTTGCAAAGGCTCAACACGAAGGTAAAAAATAAAATTATGAGAAAAATACTTTTACTTAAAATAAATATTCGTATCTCTTCGTATAAATTCGAGTAATTCGTGTCTAATAAATAATGCAGGTTAGATGCGTATCATAAAATTTGGTCGGAGATGTTTTATTACAGTAGAAATCGAAAACAAAAACCAAAACAATTGTGAAAGGTAAAAATAATGTTTTAAATTCTGCCTGACGTTTGAATGTTGTTACTCCGATTTTATCGGGGGTAGACAGCGAGGATTTGCCCGCTGGTGTTTGAAAAGAAGTTAAACACTGCGGGTTTTTTGTTTTATCCAGTGAAATTCTGTAAGAATATTTCACTGGGATTATATGAACTATCGTTAAAGCCTGCCAAACAAATTTATCCGCCAGTTAGTTAGGCGGAAAGGCAGACAGGCCCGACCGGGCACCCGCAAAACCGATTAAAGGAATTCGGATTTGCAAAATATACCGGACATAGACGTAGCAGAGTTTTTGTCAGCAGACTTTCTGCCTGATGAAATCTTAGATGCCATCGCCCAAAAAGGGGATGACGTTGAAGAGTCTTCTGACCTTCCAAAATACATCACCAATTACATCGGCTCAAAGCAGAAGCTGATTGACTGGATATGGCAGAATACCCCTGAAGATACCACATCCGTCTTTGATGCATTCGGCGGGTCGAATGTTGTGGGGTATATGTACAAACGCAAAGGACTCAAAGTTACCACAAACGATGTTCTTAAATATTCCTATCATATCTCCCGAGCCATCATTGAGAATAATTCCACAAAACTCTCCGAAGAAGAAATAGATAAACTTATTATCCCCAAGTCCAATGCCGGGGATTTTATTGCCAGGAATTTCAAGAACACTTTTTTCACCAATGAAGTGTTATATATCCTTGACGGTCTCCGTGCAAACATTGATTCTCTCAAAGGATATAAAAAAGACATCGCATTATTTGCACTGGGAAAAACCTGTATCTCCGGTAAAGGCGGGTTCGGGCATTTCTCATCCACGACCATGCACGGAAAACGAAGATTTACCAAATCCAAATTTTTAGAACTCTATCAATCCAACCTGCAACGCATCTCTGACCTTGTCTTTGATAACGGCAAGGAGAACAAAGCCTATAAGGGTGAGATACTGGATATTGCTCCTAAGGTAAAAGCGGACCTGGCGTATTTCGATCCGCCTTATGCTACGCATTTTTCCACCACCAATTATGAGACCGCCTACCATTTTGTAGAAGGGTTAATGACGATGTGGAAAGGTAAGGAGATCAAAGAAGATTCTAAAACTAAAGTTTATCAAATCACGTCTAAAACGGTTACCCAAAAGACAGCCAACGAGTTTTTCAAAAATTACTTAACTGCATCCAAGCACATTAAATACTGGATTATCTCCTACAGAGATCAGGCTTATCCGTCTGAACGTGAGATAAAGAAAATCATCGACGGTGTCAATAAAGACTCCCGAATGAAAAGCCGTGACCATCATTATTCCATTTCATCGGATCATGGGGAGAACAGCGATGCGAAAGAACACATTTTTATTTGCGGTCCAAGGGGGTTTTTGAAAAAAGCTAACAATGAAGTTGGCAGCGGCAGGAGCAGCAGCAGTCAAAAAGAAACAGAAGATATAGAAAATATTCCAATTGAAGAAGATTTCCTTTTTGCACTAGCTGCCCCGAGACGAAGCTCGGGCTCTACGACAAGACGTAGTGGTTATGAGAATAAACATACAGAAGATAAAACAAGGGTCTCCGGATACATGGGCAGTAAATATTTTGTTTTGGATTGGATCTGGAAATCTGTCCCCAAAGAGATAAGAGATAACCCAAAAGGCAAAGTGTTCTTTGATGCATTCTGCGGCGGAGCCAATGTGGCTTATTTCTTCAAGCAGAAGGGATTTAAGGTTATTACCAATGATTCACTGGATTTACCTACTCATATTGCAAAAGCGGTTATTGAGAATAACTCGGTTACGCTGACAGAAGAAGAGGTTGAAGGTCTCTTAAAAGAAAACAGATCAGCCGGGGACTTTGTGGTGAAAACATTCCACGGCTATTATTACACAAAACCTATTTTACAGTGGCTGGATAACATGTATGCCAATATCCAGAATCTTAAAGGATATAAAAAAGATTTGGCTCTGTCTGCTATGGGTGCAACAGTGAAAGCCAAGGCACTCTTTGGAGAGTTTAAACGGAGTAAGAAAGGACTTAAAACATCCATCACAGAAAACAAAGCCAAGGATGACCGCTTCGGCAGATCTTCACTTGGAAACTTATCTGTTAAACAATTTGAACACACCTTTAATTATTATGTGAAAAAGTTTAATTCTCTGGTCTTTGATAATGGTCAGGAGAATAAAGTGTATTCACAAGATACTTGGGGTTTAATCCCTAAAGTAAAATCTGACCTCGCGTATTTCGATCCGCCTTACGTGACAGAGTTTGAAGCCAACGATTATGAGAATGCTTTGCATTTTGTAGAAGGCCTCATGACCATGTGGAAAGGAAAAGAGATACAGGATAATGTTTTTAGAAATTATAAATCCAGCACGAAATATTCCAAAAAAACATATCCGGAACAGTTTAAAGATTTAATTGGGTTATCGAATAAACAAAACAAACATCTCTTAATCTCTTATCGAGATCATGCCTATCCCACCAAGAGTGAAATCAAATCTTTCTTAAAAGACAATTATAAGGATACGGCAGTCAAAGAGATTGAAGTGGAATATCGCTTCGGGAAGAAAGATTCTAAAGCCCAGGGGAAATATGCAAAGGAACTTTTGTTTATTGCATCGAAACCCAAATCAAGTGGCAGTAACAGAAGTCAGGAAGCAGAAAGAAACAGTCCCCGATACGGTCATTCTTCCCTACGGGGCAGGCATACATCGCTAACCTGTGATGCACATTTAAATTCAAAAGCCAAAGAGGGTGATCCGCAGTTTACGTTTATTTTGACCCATGCAGGCACCAATGCCAATGGTGACCATTTTCTTGCAAGTGAACTCAAAACTAAACATGAGACTGTGGTTGAAAAAAAGATTGATTTAAAACATTCCCAGGATATTACAGACATTGTTGGAGGTGTAATCTCATCCGATTATAAAGACAATAACGGCGGTGTGGTGGAATGTGTGGGGGAACTTTATATAGATGATAATCCCCATGCCCAGCTTGCTTATAAACTCTTAAAAAAAGGGATTATAAAACAGGTGTCAATGGAATGTGATTATGAGGAAGGTGAATGTTCCATTTGTCATAAACGGGTTA
>CAZQOH010000097.1:0-7693 GCA_964594355.1 uncultured Desulfobacterales bacterium | reverse complement strand
CATTAAATGTCTTCATTCTTACATCAGAAATGAAATTGCTATTATTATGCAATTTAAAACGTCCTTTTACTTGAATAAACAATGGTTGGAAAACACCATTTTTCACAACTATTAAATCGATTCCTTCACTATCTGAAACGGGCTTGTAAACGCTTAAACTTCCCTGCCCATATAATAAAATAATCTCCTTAATTCTATCCTCAACAATATCTCCTTTTGCCATCGAAGAGAGCCCAGATAAGTCTACAATTTCTTCAATTTCATCAGGTGTATACTTTGGTTCTTCAACAGATGTTTCTAATGTTTGTAAATGAATTATACCATCGCCATCGACCGAAATTGTAACTTGACTTTTAGCGATTAAATTATTCCTACGATACCAAGATACGAGTCCAAATATTCTATGGTGTTTTGCATTGTAGGTTAAGGATTCAATCTGATTTGAATTTCCAAGTTTGGCTCTAATCTCTCCTGAATCTTTTGGGAATAGTATTCTTGCTTTTGAATCTATATATAGAAATCCAAGTTCAATTTCCTTGGCGATTAAGGTTCGAATGAAAGATTGGTTATTTTGATTTTGTATTGTTTTCATTATTAATATTTCCAATCAACGTGACTAATTGGTAATCTATTTAATTCATCTCTGTGTCCTCTCCAATTAGGCATAAACTCATCAATTAATTTTACAAATCGATCGTTATGTTTTCGTTCAAACAGATGCACCATTTCGTGTACGATTATATATTCCAAACATCGGGTAGGTTTTTTGGCTAATTCAAGATTTATCCATATCCGTTTCTTACCAATATTGCATGAACCCCACCTTGTTTTCATACGTTTTACACGCCAATCATTTAAATGAATTCCCATTCGATCTTCCCATTTCTCAATAAGGTTTGGGATCATCTTTTTAATTTCTCTTCGATACCATTCTTCCATGATTTTGTGGCGGGTGGGTGTTGGTGTATTTGGTTTTACAAATAATTCAATATATGTTTTATTTTTTATTGACACTTTTGGGTGTAAGTCTGACTCTACTACATTGAGCAAATACCTATCGCCAAAAAAGTAATGACTTTCTCTGTCCTTATATTCTCTTGGAGGAATTCGTTCTTGCTCCTCAAATTGTCGTTGTTTTTGTTTTATCCAACCAAGTTTTGAAATCACAAACAATCGAATGGCATCTTCATTAACACTTAAAGGAACAGAAATACGAACACGGCCTGCAGGCGGATAAACAGCAAGGTGGATGTTTTTTATATCCTTTCGGATAACATCAATTTGAATATTGCTTACTGCTATTTGCTCCATTAATAATCTTTCTGTTCTGTTGCTAAATTAAGAATATATTCAGTATCAGGTTTCGTTACATTGTGCCTTTTTAATACTTCACCAATCACATACCTAACTTTCTGTTTTTTGATTTTATGGTTTTTCCACCCATCCTTTTTTGTTTTCATGATAGATATATCTAATTCATTTGCTAATACTTCATTTTCTCCAAGATTATCGTATAATGCTCTTTTCGCACCTGTGTTTATCGATGAAGGATATTGTTTGCTCTGGCTTGGTTTTTTTACATTTCTTGATAATTCAACTATTCTCTTCAGATACTTTTCATAATCCCATTTTTCTTGTTTTCTTCTTTTGATTAATTCAGTCAGCAGAACACTCATTTTTTCATAATACATTGGATTTGCCGGGCTTTCTTCTATAATCACCTTCCGCAAATTTCGTTCAATAGTTTCCGCCATGGCTTCTTCATTCTTCCGAAGACGTTTTGGTGCTCTTTTAACACCATCTTCACCATGTTCAACCAATAATTCTACCAAACTCAAATCATCAAAGTTTGCAAGTACCCGGCTTTCCTCTGCTCCGATATAACTATCAATTAAATGTCTCATCGCAGGTTCATATTGTTTTAAATCCACATAGTCACCACTTGCTATCTGAATTTCCTGTCTCAAATGTTCAAAGTGTTTCACATCCTGCTTGATATGTTCAATCTCATCATCAGAATAACCGGCTTCACTCATTTCACCAGCAATATTAGCGTAAGCCCGAATCAGTGATATTGTCAGTTTATATAAAGCAACACGATTGGGCTCGCTGTCTTTTAAATCGTTGGGATTTTCAGTGTTTTTTCCACAAAAGAAATGAATATGCTGCTTTTGATCTTTAGGGGGTTCAACTGTTTCGCATAATGCTTTTATAGCTTCCAGCGCTTGGTCTAATCGTTCTTTCCCGGCTTTCAATCGATCTTTCAACAACCCTTTTACATCGGATTCATCATAACCGTCTAATGCTCCAGAAGTATAATCATCAAAAGCATCTTCAAGACTATTAAATAAATCCATGTAATCAATGATGTATCCATAATCTTTATCTTCACCATCCAGTCGGTTTACCCGGCATACAGCCTGAAACAATCCATGATCATTCAGAGTTTTATCAATATATAAATATGTGGCTGGAGGGGCATCAAAACCGGTAAGTAATTTATTCACTACTATCAGCAGTCTCATTTGTGCTGGTTCTTCCACAAATTTCTTTTTTACATCTGTTTCAAATGATTCTACTTTTTTAATAGCTTCATCTGGATCTTCATTAAAATAATCAGCAAGCATTTTGCGGTAAATCTCAAAGCGTTTTAATTTTTCCGTATATCCTTCTTCCCCAGTCTCTTCTCCTTTAATATCTGAATGAGTCGGAACAAAGGATGTAACAATTGCACACTTTTTTAAACCAGCATTTTGGAACAATTCATAATATCTACAGGCATTATAAATACTATCCGATACCAGCATTGCATTTCCTCTGCCGTTTTGCAGACGTTCTTTTTTTGCCATATCCAGCATAATATCCATCACAATTTTTTCAAGACGGGATTTAGAACTGAATATTTTCTTAATAGTACCCCACTTCTGTTTTAATTGCGTCTTTGCAAAATCAGTTAATCCTTTGGTTTTTGCTTCAAACCATTCATCAATTCTATCTTCTGAAGTAATATTTTGTTCAATATCTCTGGCTTCAAAACGAAGATCTAAAACTACTTTATCTTCTACAGCTTCATCAAATTTGTAAGTATGTATAAATTTCCCAAACACTTCCATACTGGTTTGTTTATCCTTCTTAAGTAAAGGTGTTCCTGTAAACCCTATAAATGTAGCATCAGGTAAAAATCTTGTCATGGCTTTATGCAGTTTTCCAGATTGAGTACGATGACATTCATCCACAAACACATAAAAATCACCCTTTGCTTTATAATCACTGGGGATACTTCTTTCTAATTCATCCACATAAGCATCCACATCACCTTCTTCTTTTTTCCCAAACTTGTGAACCAACGAACACAAGAGCCATGGTGAATTATCATTAAGTTTTTCCAGAAGTATTCTTCCACCGGATTTACCATCTTTTGGTTTACATCGATATATTTGTTCACCAATACCTTTAAATACTTTTTCAATTTGCTCGTCCAACTCATCACGGTCTGTTATAATAAGCACTCGCCCGTTTGGATTAAATTCACGAATCCATTTAGCAAGCCAAACCATAATGAGACTTTTCCCGCTTCCCTGGGTGTGCCAAATAATACCGCCTTCTTTACGACGAACATGATCTTGGGCTGCTTTAACACCAAAATACTGGTTCTGTCTGCACAGTTTTTTAATCCCCCTATCAAAAACAATAAAATCATGAAGGAGTTCTATAAAACGTTCCTTATTGAGAAGCTCACATATATTTTTATCCAAAAGTTTGTCACATTGATTCGCTTGTTCTCTTATTGACTTTGTCTGTTCAAGAAGGAATAAATCATTCTTATTCCTTTCTTCGCTCACTTCTTTCCATTTTAAGAAATACTTTTCTTTGGTTTCAATGGCACCGTAAGCAATTCCTTCAAGATCATTACCCGCCATGATATATTGGATGGTAGAGAAAAATGGTTTAATAAAAATATGTTTTTGGTTGTCTAAATTTTGGCGAATCCCTTCAGAAATAGAAACTGTGCTTCGTTTAAGTTCAATCACTCCCAAAGCAATTCCATTTATATACAAAACTATGTCTGGGCGTTTATTATGTATCCCTTTTACAGTCACTTCTTCCGCAATTGCAAAATCGTTTTTGTGTGGATTTTTCCAATCAATGAGCCATATTGTCTTTTTATGATGTCCTGTTTCCGGCTGGACATTGACACCATAGCGAAGCTTGGAATAAACTTCTTTATTTACATCATATAGCGATTTACCTTGGTCATTGGCAACCTTGTCTAATTCATACAGGGCTTTGTCAATCAGGTTTTGACTATTTCCTTGTTTTAGCAACCAATCCGTTAATATCTCTTTTTCAATATTGCTGTTTTCTTCACGATCTTCCCAATTTCCAAGATAGCGATACTTCAATTCATCAACGAAGAACCTGACAACCCGATTTTGAGTTTTTCTTTCTCTTTGACCTATGTCGCTCACACCAACCTCGTTTTGCCAGTGAGTAATTCCTGCATCATGCCCTGTTTTATCATTTTGGTTTTTTCTAATTTTGTTTCTAAACCTTCAATTTCTTTATCCATATCTGATAATATTGTGGCGATGCGGGTTTGTTCTTCGATTGTTTTAGGTGTTCGAAAGATGAAAGAAATAAAGTCTTTTTGATAAAGATGATTAATAGTTGAACCAGCACTTAATTGGGATAGAAATTTGTCAAAAACTTCAGATAATAATAAATAGTAAAAAAATTCTGGATGAAATGATTTAGAAACAGGTCTAATTACAAAAACACCACTGTTTAAAGTCGCAGGTTTTGGAACTGATTGTATCAATGCAACTTTTCCAATTGTCCCATCTTTTGTAACTAACACATCATGTTTTTTTACCTGTATGTTTTTGTCTTGCATGTATCTTTTTTCTTCAACATAAAAGCAACTTTCCCAATCAATAAATCCATTATCAAATTCTGTACCCGTAATTAGAAAATAATCACCTGAAGTTTTATATTCAGCGGTTGTAAGCCCTTGCCATCCAATTCTTGCTTTTAAAGTTGCCACTTCTCCCAACTTCTTCACTTTCCAATCTTTTTTCGGTGTCAACAGTTTTTGTAGTGCCCCTTGTTTGATGTTTTGTTTTTTAACAATGAGTTTTTCCGAGCCTTCAATTAAACTATCCATATCGGAAAGGGCGGTGGCAATGGCGGTTTGCTCGGTGCGGGTTGGGGGCAAAACATATTTTGCATTTTTAATAATGCTATTATATAACCGCTGAATCGTGCTTCCTTCTGAATCGTAGGTTACTACTTGTAAAACATAATATAAATATTCGTTAGAGATAAGAATTTCATTATTTCCAATCCATACAATATTTGAATCTTGAAAATAAGACGGCTTCCCATCATAAATTATAGTTCTGCCAATAGTCCCAGATGCAGAGATTAATATATCGCCCTTTTTAGGAAAAGAAAATCTTTGACGATAATTATAATATAACTTTTCTGGAATAAAGGCATTCGCTTCTTTTCCAAATGTTCCAATTTTGTAGAATGGAATAGAACCACTTTTTGTAGTTTCATAACTAAAAATTCTTTTACACATTTCAACTTCACCAATTTCACCTAACCTTTTTACCTCCCAATCATCAGGAATCACCCCAACTTCTGTTTGCTTATAGCCTTTTGGAATATCCATGGGTTTTACCAAGAAAGTCCCATTTGTTTGAGATGATTTTCCACTTTTTCTGTTAGTTCGTTAACTTCAACCATGAGTTTTGGTAAAGGCGTTTTATAGCGGTCAACTAATTTTTCAATCCGTTGTGTAAGACGGTGGCTGATATTGTCCAATTCTGATTGAATGCTTTCTTCAATGGTGTGCATCCATTTTTTATCCACCACGATGGTTTTTATTTCTTTAATAGAAAGTGTAGGATATTTTACAATGATCAATTTTTCTAATTCCGCTAAAGCTTTTTTAATATCTTTTTTATTTTTGGCTTCTTCCTCCATAAGTTTTTTATAGCCTGTTAATTGAGTAATCTCGTCAGTATCGTCTGTCTCTTTTAGTGCTTTTTGCAGGTTCTTTTTACTGATTTTGTTTTTATCGTCTATGGCGTTGGTTAGTAAGCCATCTTCTCCACCATGTTCCTCCCTCAATTCTTCCATTTCAGCAACAGTTGTTTCCAAAACCATTTCTAAATCATCAATTACTTTTTGTTCTTTAGTAAAGTATTCTTGTATCAATAAAGCAGGTGGAATCAATCTTCCTTCCAGTCCTTCAATCCCTGCTACTTGCTTCATCACTTCTTTGCCACTTTTTTTTGTTTTCTTTAGTATACGTTTTACTTCGTTACCGGCAATCCACCCATCAGCAGAAATTTCATAAAAATCATCCTGCATGGTCTCCGCCCAATAGTCCATTAGATGCTGATAAACATCGTATTTATCAATCAGTTCTTTATTTTGATATGCCGATAACAAACTTTCAGACATCAAATGAATTTCTTGTTTGGGTTTTACACCTTTGTCCAAAGATTTTAAATGGGTTATGATTTTAATTTTCCAATGATGAAATACATCCTGCATTTTTTTACTAAATGCTGTGAATTCAGGATGATTAAAAATAGTGTTTTTGATCTCATCTTTCACAATGCAGGATGCTGAATAATTTTCCCGTCTGCTTGGTTTAAATAAGATTTTTTTCATTGTGGGGTAGACAGTCCAATAATCTCTCAAATCATCAACATCACGGGTTGGAATATCTCCTTTTAGGTGGGCTTCTAAATCCTGTATATCTTCTACTTCCTGACTGTCAATATATCTGGGAATATTCAGATTATAATCGTTTTTAACATCAGCTATTTCAGAGATGGGAATTATCCGCGAATATTTATCAGTTTCAATCCGATTATTTAATGTATCTACAATCTTATGAATATCCTGTTCACGAAGTCTGTTCTTATTTCCATCTTTGATAAATCCTTTACTCGCATCTATCATAAAAATATCCTGACGATTATTAGCATCACCTTTATCAATCACAACAAGAGATGCAGCAATGCCGGTTCCGTAAAACAGGTTTGGTGGAAGTCCAATAATTCCTTTGATATAACCTTTTTGAATAATCTTTTTACGAATGTTTGCTTCCGTATTCCCACGGAACAGCACACCCAAAGGCATAACAATGCATCCTTTACCATTGGATTTAAGGGACTTGATCAAGTGTAAAAGAAAGGTATAATCACCATTCTTTTTGGGAGGTAAAGAATCATATCCATCAAAACGTCCGTAAATATCATTGGCTGGGTCCCAGCCATTCATCCATGCTTTATGACTAAAAGGAGGATTAGATACGGCATAATCGAATTGTTTAAGTAATCCAGAAGTATTATCTAAAAATAAAGGTGAAGAAAGCGTATTCCCTTGTAAGATTTCTGCATCAGGATTTCCGTGGAGCCACATATTCATTACAGCCAACGCTCGAGTGGCGTTGTCGTTCTCTTGTCCATATATGCTTATGCCGTGGGGTGTTTCATCAGCTCCTTTCAGCAGTAGAGACCCGGAGCCGCAGGTTGGGTCATAAATGGTTTCTGTTTGACTTTTGGATTGATTCAGTCCAATGACTTTCGCCATAATGCGAGAAACTTCTGCAGGCGTTAAGAATTGACCTTTACTCTTACCGCTTTCAATGGCAAAGTGTTGCATAAGATAT
>CAZQOH010000096.1:0-7697 GCA_964594355.1 uncultured Desulfobacterales bacterium | reverse complement strand
ATGCATACATATGCAAATGTATGTATATGCCATCTCATATAAATTGATGAAGCAACTATAGATTTGTTATATTCCCAAGAGCATAGTAAATTGAGACCATAATTTATGACTTTAAGTTAATGAGACCTTTAAGAATAGAGGGCAATGTATGCTTTCCGCAATCAGAAAAATTGGAAAATGGCAAATAGAAAAGTCCGGTAAAGATGAACTGGATGTTCTTATAAAGGAGCCAAATTTCAGGAGTGGCGGTAAGGTTGTCTTTATAAAGATCGATCCAGGCGCTAAAACCTATGAAGGCATTGAACTGGAAGATTATGACAATTTCAAAAAACATCAATACCTTTTCAGAGGTGGAGTATCTCAAGGACCGAATCCGTCACCAGTTGCGATAATACCGAATGCTAAAAGGGGTAAAACTGAAGAAGAGACAATGACCAATCTTGAGAATAGACTGGGAAAAACCTTTGGAGGAAAAATACTTAAGTGGTTCGAAAAATATGCAGTCGGAAAAACTCTTTCGGAAGCGGGAAAGGCTTTCCTTGAAAATATTAAGACCATCCTTTCTGAAAACCAGGTTGCTATCATTCAAGAAATACAATCCTGCGTAACTGACATTTCCAAAAAAGAAGGTAAACTGCTTACCCTCAAAATCAAGAACGAAGATGAATGGAAATATATCGGAGATTTTGACATATTTAGAAATTTTCTTAAGAAGATTGAAGCCGAGAAAACTACAGGAATCTCCGCTAATGACAAAATATGTTCTGTGTGTGGTTTTGAAAAAGGAGCTGTTTCGGGAAACACTGGTGTGTTTAAATTTTACACTATAGATAAGCCGGGTTTTATAACAGGAGGTTTTAAGGAACAACAAGCATGGAAAAATTTCCCAGTCTGTAATGACTGCAAATTTGAATTGGAGGAAGGACGGCAGTTTATTGAAGAGAATCTTGCATATGGATTTTATGGATTAAGATACCTGATTATACCCAAATTGCTTTTAGCAGATCTTGTTTCTAAGCCCGATATATATGACATATTGGTGGATTCAAAAAAGACAATATCTTTAAAAAACAGGGTAAAAAAGACAATAACCTCCGATGATAATGAGATCCTTGAGTTACTTGCCGATGAGAGAGACGTCTTAACATTCAACTTTCTTTTTATACGTAAGCAACAAAGTGCTGAAAGAATATTGCTCCTTATTGAAGACGTCTTTCCTTCAAGAATCAGGAAGATATTTCACGCAAAGGATGTGGTTGATGATATTACCGGAGAAAGTTTCAATTTTGGAAAGATAAGGGATTTTTTTGCAAAATCAGACGACAGAAAAAGAACCTACGACCTGAATAAATATTTTTTAGACATTGTTGATAAAGTTTTCAGAGAGGTAGCCATTGATTTTTCTTTTCTTGCCAAATTTTATATGCACCGCATAAGAAGAGAGTTTATATCGGACAATTTTTTCAATCCAATGATAAAAAACGCAATAATGTCTACCCTGTTTTTTGAGAAACTTGGAATAATAACCTTTGAGGAGGTAAAAGATATGGATGAAAGTATTTTCAAAGATATTTTTGTACGCTACGGTAGTTCTTTGGGAAAACCCGAAAAAAGAGGCATATTTTTAATCGGTGTGCTAACTCAGTTGCTACTCAACAAGCAGTGGAGTGATCGAAACGCCAAGCCTTTTATGAAGCATTTAAAAGGCTTGAAAATGGATGAAAGGGACATAAAGGCTTTGCTTCCAAAGGTACAGAATAAGCTTGAAGAGTATGATTCATTCGACAAAGGAAAACGCTCGATCGCATCCGAAGCATCAAAATATCTACTTGAAGCAGGCGATGGATGGAAAATGTCAGTTGATGAGATAAATTATTACTTTTGCTGCGGGATGAATCTTACTGGAAGCATTGCAGACATCGTTTATGCAAAATAACAATTACTTAAAGGAGGATATATACCATGTCAGAATTAGTTAAAACCCGCTCCGAGATCCTTTTTCTCTATGATGTAACCGATGCAAACCCAAATGGCGACCCTGTAGATGAAAACAAACCGAGGATTGATGAGGAGACAGGAATAAACATTGTAACAGATGTAAGGCTGAAAAGGACAATAAGGGATTATCTTCACGACTACAAGAAGAAAGATGTTTTTATTATAGAGACAAAGGATGACAAGGGGAATTTAAGAACCAAAGAAGACAGATTAGACGATTTCAAGACTCCTGAAGACTTGCTGGATAAATGTATTGATATCAGGCTCTTTGGGGCCACAACAGCCGTAGAAGGGAAGTCTATGGTATTAACAGGTCCTGTGCAGTTCAAATATGGGCGATCACTTCATAAGGTGGATCTAACTTATGTAAAAGGTACAACCGTGATGCCATCGGGAGCAGACAGAAAGCAGGGAACATTTACGGAAAGATACATTCTGCCCTATTCCCTGATTGCATTTTACGGTGTTGTAAATGAGAACGCAGCGGCAAATCAGGGGATACAATTAACAGAGGAAGATGTTTTTTTAATGCTCGAAGGCATCTGGAACGGCACCAAGAACCTGATATCAGGCTCTAAATTTGGGCAGGTTCCCCGACTACTGATGCATGTTATTTATAAGGAAGGAAATTTCTATATCGGCGAGCTGGACAAGAGATTGTCACTTGTCTCAAACAAAAATGATGGCAAAGAGATAAGGGATATCTCTGATGTAAAAATTGATATCACTGATCTCATTAACGCACTGGCGGGAAGCAAAAACAAGATAGAAAAGATACAGGTAAAAGCTGATGAAAGAATTGAATGTATTCAAGACAGTCATGATGTGGGTATAATAGATGCGCTAAATGGGTTTGCAATAGAGGACTTCCACTTCTAGGAGATGAAGAGATGAAGGTTTTAGTTTTTGATATCTGGGGCGATTACGGGCATTTTCGCAAATTTTATACAACATCATCCCCCCTTACCTTTTCTTTTCCGCCCCCATCGACCCTATCAGGTATCATGGGAGCAATCTATGGAGCAGGTAAGGATGAATATTTGAAAATATTCTCTTTCGACAAGTGTCGTCTTGCCGTAAAAATTGTAACATCTGTTAAAAAAGCAAGAATGGGCCTGAACCTGATCAACACAAAGGGTAATTACTGGACACCATACGGAAATAAATACCATGAACCGCGAACACAAATCAGAACGGAGTTTTTAAAGGATCCGTATTTCAGGATTTATTTTACCCATGAAGATGAAAATATATTAGGAAAGGCAGCTAAGCTGCTGGAAGAACACAAGTGTGTTTATACGGTTTCCTTGGGTTTAAGTGAGCTTCTGGCGGATTTTAAGTATATAGGGTTGCATGATGCCGAATATATATCGGATGGTGCATTCATCGATTTAGCCACACCTGTCCTGTTCAGTAATATGGTTTCTGATGGACTTGAAATCGAAGAAGGCAAAAAATACTTCAAGGAAAAAATGCCAATCGTTATGAACCCGGAACGGATCATTGAAAAATATGATGACGTCATCTTCGAATCACAGGGCAAAACGATTAAAGCCAAAATAAATACTTATTGCCGTCTTGAAAATGGAGAAAATATTGCTTTCTTCTAAGCTATATTCCCATCCAGGCAGGTTATTGGAAGATCATTTGATCGGAGTTGCAAGACTGTCTGAATTATTCTGCCAGGACAAACTTCTGCCCAACCAGAGCGCACTAAAAGAAATTACCAAAATAATTGCTCTGTCTCACGACCTGGGCAAGGCAACCAGCTTCTTTCAGGATTACCTTAATGCTGATGATAAAGACAAAGAAAGACTCAAGAACCAGGAAGAAACGCATCATAGTCTTTTTTCTGCGGTTTGTGCATATTTTCTCGTTAGAGACCAATTGGAAGAAAATAGAAGAGATGTCGGTTGCTATCCATTTTTCGCATTTGAGGCCGTGAAAAGGCATCATGGAAACTTGCGAGATGTAACTGATGAGGCGATCTTTGATGACAAAGACGAGAAGTTGCTAACCTATCAGCTTAAAAGCATATCGGAACCAAAATTCTCTGTTCTGGCACGACGCTTATTTGAAGCAGGGTTACCCGTTGTATTGACAAAAACCGTCATTTCTCAGTGGATTGGCAATATTTCGAAAGAATTAAGGTCATACAAGAAAGCATTCAGGAAAAATGAAGGGGTAGCTTACAACTATTTATGGTTGAATCTGATTTATTCCATCCTGATCGATGCAGACAAAAGCGATGTTGTTCTTAGGGATCCTTCCTTTTTTTCAAGGAAACCGGATATAATTCCGGCTGATATGGTCGACATTTTCAAGTCAAAGAAAACTTTTGATGATTCACCTATAAATACCTTGAGAGAGTCTGCGTATAAAGAGGCTCTTTATCAGGAAATCAATCTCGACAAAAAGATTTACTCCATAAATCTACCGACAGGCTTGGGGAAGACGCTTCTATCTCTTTCTTTTGCCATGAAATTGAAGGAATGCATACAAAGAAGCACCGGGGGCAAATCCATCCCGCGTATAATTTACGCTCTCCCCTTTCTAAGTATCATTGAACAGAATGCGGATGTTATCGAAACCATTCTTGAAACCTGCGGTATCAAGCCTTACAGCGACATTCTGTTAAAGCACCATCATTTATCGGAAATATTTTATAAAAAGGATGAAAATGAGGAGCTTGAAAGTGACAGCGCAAAGATCCTGATCGAGGGGTGGAATGCAGAGATCATTGTAACTACGTTCATTCAGTTATTTCATACCGTTATATCTAACAGAAACAAGAGCCTGAGAAAATTTCACAGGCTCAACGGCGCAATCATAATACTGGACGAGATACAGGCCATTCCAATCAAATATTGGCTTTTAATAAATAAAGTATTTCAGCTTTTAACAGATAACCTCAACGCATACATCGTTTTTGTAACTGCAACAGAACCCATTATTATTGAAAAAAAAGAGATGGTCAGCCTTGTTGAAGGCAAAGAATATTTTCAGAAGATGGATAGAGTGGTAATTAAGCAGATGCTTCAAGAAGAGATGACTTTGGAAGATTTATTGAGCTCTATCGAAATCCAAAAGGATAAAAGATACCTGTTTATTTTCAATACGATTAATTCGGCCAGGCAATTCTATAATCTAATAAGAAAAAAGTATAAAGATGCAACATTTCTTTCCACGCACGTTGTCCCGAAGGAGCGGCTTCAGAGGATTGCAGATATTAAAAAAGGTGAATACAAGATTGTAGCTGCAACTCAATTGGTTGAGGCAGGAGTGGATATAGATTTCGACGTTGTCGTCCGTGATATTGCTCCTTTGGATTCCATTAATCAGGCATCGGGTAGATGTAACAGAAATGGTCAGAAAGAGGGAACAGTGTATGTGGTTTCCCTGAAAGATGAAAATGGGCGAAAATATGCATCGTTTATTTATGATACTGTTTTGCTGGATATAACGAAAAATATATTAAAAGACCACACGGAAATCCGGGAGCGGCAATTTTTTGAGCTTATCAACAAATATTATCAAGATACAAAAGCCAAAAAGACGCAAGCTATTTCAAGACAAATGTTGGAAGCTATTCTAAAACTCAGGTACGACTCCACGGATAAAGATGAAATATCCATTTCCGATTTTCGGTTAATTGAAGAAAATTATAGAAAAAAAGACGTGTTTGTTGAGATCGATGAAGAAGCTGAATCAGTTTGGAAAAAATATATGAACCTCAATCACACTAAAGATTTGTTTGAACGAAAAAGAGCCTTCGATACGATGAAGGCGGATTTTTATAAGTATGTTATATCAGTTCCGGAGAAAATAAAAAATATTCCGCCTGAAGCAGGGTTTCTATGTCATGTCGATAGCAACAATTTATCCGAGTATTATGATCGCATGACAGGGTTCATTACGCGGGACGATAGAAGCATTATTATATGGTAGGCTATAGACTATGAATGTAGAAATATTGAAACTAACTATCGATATTGACACAAAACTAAGACCCCGCCACGCAGAAAAGATAAGGGGGTACTTAGGTAATTTATTTTGGGAAAACCCATATGCTCATAACCATTTAGAAAATGGGAGATTCATCTATCGTTATCCGTGTATTCAGTATAAGGTGCTTGGGAATACATGTCTTTTGATTGGATTTAATGAAGGATCAAAGATTATAGAAAAGACTTTTCATGATTTAAAAACAATAAATTTAGATGGGACAGTAGAAAATATTTCGTCTAAAACTTTAGAAAGTTATTTATCATCTTTTTCTATTACTTCGGATAAAAACAAATACACATATCTCACCCCCTGGCTTGCACTGAACGAAAAAAACTATCAGAAATACCAGAGGTTGGGAACGCTGGCTAAAAGAAAAGAGCTTCTTGAAAAAATTCTGATCGGGAATATTCTATCTATGTCCAAGAGTCTTGGTTACACAGTTCCTGCGCCAATTGAAGCAAAAATAATCGATCTTAAAGAAGTACCGACGAAATTGAAAGGCAATCCCATGCTCGGCTTCCTCGGCACCTTCTTTGTCAACTTTGTGATTCCCGATTACTGGGGCATTGGCAAGTCAGTTTCTAGAGGGTTTGGGACAATCATAAAAGTGAATGGTGGGCATGGGGAATAGGATATAGGAAAGTCAAAGGAGGTAAATTATGAATGTAATAGATGGGGTAGCGAAAGAACTCCATATGAATCCCAATGAACTTATTAAGGAGGGCGTAGGAACTTATCTATAGAAAATGCCTTCAAAAGTAGAAACCGAAATCTTCATTCTTGCAAAAAAATATGGTGTGAAGGATGTGTTTGAACTTGATTCCAGAGTAAAGGAGGAGCTTATAAGCGAGAAAGATTCCTATTATGACTACTTTGCTTTCGATAATCTTGAAGCAGATAGGAAAAAAATTGAAAAGCTTTTGAAGAAATTATAATGGCGGCAATTGATGATTTGAAAAGGGCAAAAGGAGAAGAAACAATGATTCTAAAAGAAGAACTTGATAAAGCTATTTATATCGCCAAAAAATATGGGATAGGACAGCTATATTTGATTAGTTCTTCTTTATACAAAGAGCCGGAGGATGTCCAAGATTATGATTTTGCGGTAAAAGATGTGCCACCTGGGGACTTCTTTAAATTTTATGGAGAGCTGCTTGGGGTAATGTCAAAGAGTGTGGATTTAATTGACCTTTCCGGCAAAATGACGAAATTTAAAAATATCATATTGAGAGAAGGTAAACTTATTTATGACGAAAAATCAGCTTAAAGAATATTGCGAGGCAGAGTTTTTATGGTTTTACATTAAAGTGGGAAGAATTGAAACCGCTTGTGAGCATTCTTGAGGAAACACTGAATAAATTTAAGTTGGCGATTTACGATTTTATCGATAAACCGGATTAACGTAATCCTACGCTTGAATTCACCAGCACTTTCTGTCAGTTTAAAAACAATGGAAACGAAAAATCTGATACAACCAAACATAGAAGAAAGCTCAGTATATTCTCTGACCGCAAGTCACTTGTTGGAATATCTTTTTTGCCCGAGGTTTACATATTTTGAGTATGTTTTGGATATACCGCAACATGAAGAAAAACGCTTTAAGGTTGAAGTTGGAAGAGATGTCCATAAAAAAGTAAGAAAAATGAATCCCGATTACCTCAGGAAAAAGGTCGGGGTAAAAGAGAAAAAGG
>CAZQOH010000095.1:0-7732 GCA_964594355.1 uncultured Desulfobacterales bacterium | reverse complement strand
TTATAAGTACTATCAGAAGATTGAAAGAGGAAAGGTAAATGTTACTCTGGGCACGATCGAAAAGATTGCCGAGGCTTTAAATATTGAGGCCAGAGAGCTCTTTATGTTTCCCCTGGCTAAATCTAAGGAAATTGATGAATTGACATCTCTAATAACGGAAATAATTCATAAAAGAGACAAGAAATTAATCAAGAAACTAAATCTATTTATCAAAGAGATATTGTAATAATCCCTACTATCCTTAGCTCAAATGATAAAAGGGCATCCCAATTAGAGGATGCCCTTTTTGCTTATGATTTTACAAGGTTTAAGACTAGCCCTCCAATCTGCTGAAGTCGGTAAGCTCTATCAGCTGAGACCTCTGACTCCTGAGCCGCCTGGGTGTATGAATTAATAATCCCCCACATGTTATATACCGGCTCTTTTTGCCAGGACTCCTTAACGATTTCACCCTCCCGCTTGCTTAGATTAAAGCGTCGGTTGAAATTTTCAATTGTTGTTAAGGGTTCATTAATCCTCAAATAAACGGCAAGCCGCATCTTTTTCTGGTTTTGTTCGGCCATAAAGTTCACATTGCTGATTAACCCTTCAAGATCCACCAGCGCATTTTTTCTGATATGCCGAATCTTGTTTTGAGCCATTTCTGCTGTGATTAGTCCGTTGGTGCAGACCAACCTTAAAAAGAAAGCCTGAACCGAAAATGCTGCCAGTCCGACTTCTGAATTAACCAGAGACATTCCAGGGGTAATCTGATCTTTAAATAATCCGAAGGTTCTTTGATGATCCGGCATGTTGAGAACCATGATTTCATTTGATAAGGTTAAAAAAACATCTTTGTTTTCCGAAATGTTACATTGTAGCAGCCTTTTCAAAATATCATGATTATTGATTACCCGGTATCGAGTGGTAAACATGGCCCGGAGCTTCTGGTCATCGAATCTTAGAAACAATCTCATATTTTCCAGAGTCCTGACCCAGTGATTGAGGTTTGTCTCCTGGAGATGGTTTGGGCATCTTTTAAGGTATTCAAAAGGGATTCTCAGCCGATGAGCTACAAGCCTTTTAGCTGATTCCATCATCGAGTAGGTTTGATCATCGACCTTTACGTTTTCAAAATCATAGAAATGGATAGCATTAGCGGGAAAAGTCTCATCCCAATAAAATTCTGCTTTTTGGCGAATCATTTCCACCGCTTCTTCTAAAGTAGTTCTTATTTTCATTTTATACCTCCTCGTATACTCAGTTAAAGAAAGAGGAGAGCCTTTGCTCCCCTCAAATTGAAAAGTTTTTAGTTTGTGTTTCCAGCCCAATCTCCACAGGGATTTCCATATTCACAGTCCATGCACATCCAGCTTGATCGTGGAAAGAAATGCCCTGATTGGATACCCCGTAATACCTCCTTGGCGATAAGAAAGAATCTCTGCGTATCGGACTTATCTCTGGTCGTTTCTAACGTTACGATTTTGGGAGTCCGAGTCTTAACGAAATTGGTCAATTTGATGTTTTTGGGCGGCTTCTGGAATAGCATCTCATAAGCATAACTGTAACAGGTGACCTGAAGGGAGTCTTTGAGGTCATTTTCGCTCATGGTTCTGGCAGAGGTTTTGAACTCAACCACCACATCATCTTTTTCAATAAGATCCATCCACCCTTCTATCGTTGGTCCTAAAACCTCCCCGGTCAATGGATCAATCAAAGGAAGGCTGAACGGAATTTCCGCATCAACTGGTGTGTCTTGATCAGAATGGAAATACTGGGTCAGCATCTGCTTGCCGATAAACACAAGACCTTTTGGTGTTTCACCGTTTTTGTAAAGAATCTCGGTTTCAATTGTTTGGCTAAACCAGTCGGTCTCAAATATCTTGAGCAACTTTTCCAAAGAATGGCCGTTTCCCCTGATTCTCTCTTTGTGGAACCATTCCAGAGCCGAGTGGATAACGCTTCCAAAGGCAAGACCCGATGATTTAAATGGCTTGGGTAGTTTATCGATGTACTGGAACTTGTATTTGAGACTGCACAGAAGATAGAGGTTGATCTGGCTTGCGCTTAAATGATTTATTCTATGTTCATTTTTTTCATTCATGGCTTCAGATCACCTCCTTTTACTCATTTAGCATCCGGTCAATAGCGCGACTGGCATCCAGTTTGGTAATCAAGTTCAGCGAGTTGACACCAAAAGCATCTTTTAGATGCTGATAGGCGGCATCGCCTTCGATTCCCTTATCGGCCAACAATCTAAAAATGTACCGCTTCTGAGGATCGGTCATGGGTTGATCGTGATAGTTTTGGCTTCGGCCTTCTGGATTCTCCTGCTTGCTTTGATCTCCCCTATTTATCTTTCCATTGATTTGACCTATCGGCTCAACCAAATGGTTCAGATTTAGATAGAGACTGTAAAGAACTTCCCCTTCCTGGTTTCTTAGTTCTGCTAATTTTTCTAATTCATTGTTCATGGCTTATCCCTCCTTGTATGATGTTGTTAAAGAACTTACTTTGATTTTACCTTTAGCTATCATTCTGAAAAGGAGGGATATTTTGTTTTAAATGGCAAATTCTCCTTTCTTTTCCAGGGGACAACATAGTTATATATTTAATAAAAAGCTGCTATTAAGACCATCATGGCAAAATTAAATTATAGTAAAAATCCGATCACTCCTTTTGCGGTGACAAACTACCGGGATATAAAGAAGGTGTTTGGTATCAAGGAAAAGAACCGGCGGAGTCATATGTACATCATTGGCAAGACAGGTACCGGAAAGACCACTCTCTTACAGAATATGATTGTCTCTGACATCAAAGAGGGAAATGGTTTAGCCGTGATTGATCCGAGCGGAGATTTAGCAGAAGAGCTCCTTAACTACATTCCAAAAAGAAGAATCAAAGATGTTATTTATTTCAAACCAGGTGACTTGATGTATCCCATTGGCTTTAACCCTTTGGAGAAAGTGGATTCAGATCAAAGGCATCTGGTTGCTTCAGGACTGATCAGCGTATTTAAAAAAACCTGGTATGAGTTCTGGGGGCCAAGGCTGGAGCACATATTAAGAAATGCTATCTTGGCGCTGCTTGAATATCCCCAAAGCACCCTTTTAGATCTGCCTGCTCTACTTGTAGATAGGGATATGAGACAAAAAGTAGTGGCAAAGGTCAGCAATCCGCAAGTGAGAAACTTCTGGTTTAATGAATTTGAAAAATATTCAGCCTGGCTGAAAAGTGAGGCGACTTCTCCAATATTAAACAAAGTTGGACAGTATCTCTCCACACCAGTTATCCGGAATATCTTGGGCCAGCCAGAAAGTGCCTTTAGCTTTAGGGAGGTAATGGATAAAAAAAGGATCCTTATTGTTAATCTATCCAAGGGACAGGTTGGTGAGGATAACTGTTCCCTACTCGGAACGATGATTGTTACCCAGTTTCATTTGGCCGCGCTAAACCGGAGTGAAGTTCCAGAGAAAAAAAGGCAGCCCTTTTACCTATATGTTGATGAAATCCACAGCTTTGCCACTTTGTCTTTTGCAGATATTTTATCGGAAGCACGGAAGTACGGGCTAAAGTTAATCATAACTCATCAGTATATAGAACAGTTAGATGATAAGATCAGGGCAGCCATCTTTGGTAATGTCGGCACACTTATTTCATTTAGAATCGGCCAGGAGGATGCCAGGGCTTTGGCCAGGGAGTTTTCCCCAATATTTGAAGAAACGGATCTGGTTAATCTTCCCAATTACAACATATACCTAAAGCTGATGATTGATGGGCTGACTTCCAAAGCATTTAGCGCTGTAACTCTTCCACCACCTCAGCGGAACCGATCTTATAAACTTAGAATTATCGAAAATTCGAAAATAAAATATGCAAAGCTGCGTTCAGAGGTGGAAGAAGAGATGATTCTAAGAGAGCAAAAACAGGCCTCTTTGGCCAATAAATCATATGAACAAAAACTTCCGCTCTAAGGCATGGGCTGGAGACGTATGCCAACATGGACAATTTTATTTCCAAAATAAAATCGACTTAAAATTAACGAAACAAGGTATTAATGAAGATGAAATTCTATTAAAAATTTTAATAGCTATAAAAAATTTTAAAGCTTTTTCCGATATCGTTCGGTCTTAAACGCTGTACTACCATAAACCTGGGTTTATTCAACCAATTCTCTATCGTCAAAAAATTGACAGCACTTACTATATAAATAACTACATAAATATATTGATATTATTTTATAATAAATTGGTGTCAAATATAAATTCAACAGCTTATATAAACTGTTGAATTTATATTTTTGTTTCTTAACATCTTGTAGTGGCATAATTTTTGCAAAAAACTTTTATATAATATTAACTCAAAAATACCGAAACAAGGCAAACTTGTCGTAAGGGGTTGACTGAAAACGACGACTCTGCTTGTCGTGGATAGCTGGGTTGTATAAAGAAAAAGGCGGTCGCGCCTTGGGAACAAGGCAATACTGCTGCTTTTTGTTTTTATTCATTCCTTGAAAATTTTAAGAAAAGGGGGATTAATATATGGAGTTGTAATGAGCGAGGATAACATGAGACTGATTTTTTATTAACAAGCAAAAACTTGCATAAATAATAAATATCACGTAAAATTAGATAGATACGTTCTCTTGGTCTTTAAAATATCAAATTTATTTATTGACAAGCTGTACAGCTTTTAGATAACAAAATATAATAGATAGAAAAGGAGAGTATAATGGGTTATAAAACTATACATAAAATAGACGAACATAACGCGGTGGCACTTTGTTTTAAGAATGAAGAAAATTTCAGCAAAGCAGTGATGATTCTCTTAGAGAATGCACCTGACCATGAATTTCTATTTCCTGGTGACGATACAATAATTATGGATAAAGAAGATAAAAGATTTTTACCAATATCAGAACTGAAATACGAAGAAGAAGAGGTTGTCCCATCCTCAGAGGTGTCTCAAGAGGAATTGGCCGAATTGAGATACAAAAATCTTTTTAAAGGAGGAGATAGTGACGCAACAATACATTAACGACGAAAACACCAGGGTTGAAATTTTTTTACCTTATATAAAGGCGGGAGAAAAAAGTGCTGCTATAGGAGTAATTAACAATATTAAAAAATCTCGTAATCCTGGGTCTAAAACTTATCGATATAAAGGCATGACACATAGTTCAACGGGATCTCCTGTATTTACAGGGGCGTGGAGAGATACAAAAAAGAGCAAATGGGTGTTAGATCGTTTGGTAATTTTAACTCTTGACTTAGATATTTCTTATCAAGATTCACAAAAGGTTGAACAAGAAGTGAGCCGCCTCAAAAATGAAGTAAAAAATTGTTATGTTCAGAATGGCGCTAAACAGCAAGAGATATGGATGGTTGCTCATCCTATTGGGATTGTAGAAACGGCTCCTGTTGCTACTCCGTAAATATCACAACAAAACCCCTGTACTTTTATCAAATTTTCTAACCCCTACTGCTTTTTGTATAAACAGTAGGGGTCTATTTTTTACTCAGAAAATATTCATATATTAACAATTCTATATAAGGGGTAAGTGCAATTTTATACGTCTTGTTGTATTATAGAAATGTCAAGAAATAAAGAAGTTATACCAGTAGAAACCTCCTATCTATTTTGTGGACAATGTGGATTAACAAGCTAACCATCCTTCGTATATCTGTTTTTGATCTGTCTGGTTTTAATATACAGTTCATTCATAAATTTCTGTTTTATCCTTTCAGGCTTCGCCTTTTCCTTTGTCATTGCCATTTTTTATTTGGATTGGCGGTTCAATAGGCTTTTAACAAATTACCGCTTGGTCAAAGAGCGCGGTGTCTTCAGTAAACAGTTCACTTCCATCTTCCTTAAAAAAATAGAGGATATATCCTGTAGCTATGGTATTATTGCCCACATCTTTGAATTTGGTAATCTCGAAGTTGAATCAGCTTCAAATAACTGCTTTAAGCAGAATTGACACTCTACTAAAAAAGCTCCTCTTTAAAGTTCTATGAAGAATTAATGTGTTAGTAAGAAGCCTTATTGAAAATAGCCCTTTTTATCCTTTTCCTTCAGTCTCAATACTGATATATTATGCCCAAAAATATTGAGAAGCTGCTGAATATGACTTTCAATCTCTTTACTAGTTAAACAAATATCCTAACGAGGATGGGTTGCCTGCAGATGATTAGAGTATTTCTTTAAAAGGTTGGCTATTCAAATGAAAAACCCTAAAAAACCAGTCGGTATCTGGATAAGAGTTTCAACCGATGACCAGGCTAAAGGCGAAAGCCCAGAACACCACCAAAAAAGGGCAAGTTTCTATGCCCAATCAAAGGAATGGGATGTCAAAGAGATCTATCACCTTGAGGCAGTCTCTGGTAAATCCGTTTTAGGTCATTCCGAGACAAAAAGAATGCTTGAAGATATAAAGACCGGTCATATAACCGGTCTTATCTTTTCAAAGTTAGCTCGGCTTGCCAGAAACACAAAAGAGCTTTTAGAGATCTCTGAAATATTCAGGGAAAACAATGCTGACCTTATTTCCCTCCAGGAATCCATCGATACCTCAACCCCCTCCGGGCGGCTTTTTTTCACCATGATTGCGGCTATGGCGCAATGGGAACGGGAAGAGATTGCCGAAAGGGTCGCGGCTTCTGTTCCAATACGGGCCAAACTGGGAAAACCCTTAGGGGGTCAAGCAACATTTGGCTATCAATGGAAAGATAGAAAGCTTATCCCAAATCCAAAAGAGGCTCCGGTAAGAAAGCTTATTTATGAACTCTTTTTAGAACAAAAAAGGAAAAAGACCGTTGCCAGAATTTTGAATGAGTCAGGCTATAGAACCAGAAGCGGAAAAAACTTTACTGATACCACAATTGATAGGCTGTTACGTGACCCAACGGCAAAAGGTCTTCACAGACTTAATTACACAAAAAGCTTAGGTGAAAAAAGGCACTGGGTCCTAAAGCCCGAAGAAGAATGGATCTATATGAAAGTGGAACCAGTTGTCTCTCAAAAACTCTGGGATGCTTGCAACGGCATTTTAGAAGAACAAAGACGAAAGCGAAAGCCGCCAGCCCGAAGAACGGTACATCTTTTTTCAGGCGTGACATATTGTGTCTGCGGGGAAAAGATGTATGTTCCTTCAAACAGCCCCAAGTATATCTGCAAAAAATGCCGAAACAAAATACCAGTCATTGATCTTGAAAAGGTATTTCACGAACAGCTAAAAAGTTTCTTTTTTTCACCAACCGAGATTGCCAAATACCTTGAAGGGGCTGATAAGGTAATCAAAGAAAAGCTGGAATTGGTAGACATCCTTATTAAAGAGGAAACGGATCTAAAAAAAGAAATGGATAAACTCTATGAGCTGTATATAAAAGAAAAAATTTCTGCTGAAGGTTTTGGGAAGCGATACAAGCCTTTGGAAAACAGACAAAAAGAAATCGAAGCTGCAATCCCCAATCTCCAAGGCGAGATCGATTTTCTAAAGATTCAATACCTATCCAGTGATCAAATCCTATCAGATGCCAAAGACCTCTATAGCCGCTGGCCAAATCTTGAAAGAAACAAAAAGCGCATGGTCATAGAAAACATCACTGAAAAGATCACTATCGGAAACCATGATGTTGAAATAGACCTATTTTATATTCCCACCTCTTTTGAAACAATGTCTAAAAGGCAACACACCCTCATGGGTTCATTGCCGCCACCAGCATAAAACTCGAAGGATAAGTAATGGTTGAAG
>CAZQOH010000094.1:0-7789 GCA_964594355.1 uncultured Desulfobacterales bacterium | reverse complement strand
CACGATGAGCTCGGAAGTTCAGACGCTGGTCAATCGGAACATATTTATGACAACCTGTATAAGCGTTAGCTGTATAGATATAGAGGGGGTATATAAATGATAAAGGATCAAATGGAAAAAATATACAGAAGTATACCACTTGATAAAATACCCTGGAATATAGAAACCCCTCCTGATATCCTACAAAAAATTGTTAAAACAGAAAAAATAAAACCATGTAAACTAATTGAATTAGGGTGTGGGACTGGGAATTATGTAATTTATCTATCAAGCAAAGGTTTTGATGCTACTGGAGTTGATATTTCAAAAACTGCAATTGAAATCGCAACAAATTCTGCATCTAAAAAAGGGATAAATTGTAATTTTATCTCATCTGATGTCCTCGGTGATATGACTGAAGTTCAAGACACATTCGATTTTGCATATGACTGGGAGCTATTACATCATATTTTTCCTCAAGACAGGGAAAAGTATATTAACAATGTACACCGGCTACTTAATCCTGAGGGGATGTATTTATCAGTATGCTTCAGTGAGAAGAGTCCTCAATTTGGTGGAGTAGGAAAATATAGAAAAACTCCTCTTGACACGGTTTTATATTTTTCGTCCGAAAGTGAGATAGTGTTACTAGTCGAACCACTTTTTGAAATTGAAAAATTGGAAACAGTTGAAATTAAGGGTAAATTTGCACCTCATAGGGCAATTTATGCCTTTATGAAAAAAAGACAAAACATCTAACCCACGTTCACAATGTCCGGATAAACTTTGTTTTACATCGTCATTGTTGACTTTCCCGGCCGGTGACACGGAGCTTATGGTATAAAAAAGCAATGATACGCAAGTGCACAGAATCTGATTTCGAAATAATATTTGAGATCATTAACGATGCTGCAAAATCATATAAAGGTGTAATACCAAGTGATAGATGGCATGAGCCGTATATGCCTTATGAGGAACTCCGTCATGAGATCGAGGACGGCGTAGTTTTTTTTGGATTCGAACGAGGTGGCCATATACTTGGTGTAATGGGAATCCAGGATAAAAAGGACGTCACGCTTATTCGGCATGCGTATGTGTGGAATAGCTTTCAAAAACAAGGGATTGGGACAGAGCTGCTACGGTACTTGGAGTGTTTAACAAAGAAATCGATCTTGGTTGGCACATGGAAGGACACCTCATGGGCTATCTCATTCTACAAAAAAAACGGATATACTATTGTGCCGGAAGAAGAAAAAAATCGACTTCTTCGAAAGTACTGGTCTATTCCGAAACGACAAGTCGAGACATCAGTTGTCCTGGCAAACCAGAAATGGGCAGAAGCCCAACGAAACTTTTAAGTAGGTATAACTGAAATTATTACAAATATTCTGATTATCATTTTTGCGGCAATCCTGCTGCTTGGACTCATTTATTTCGAGAATAAGGAAAGTCGAAAGGATATACTGCCAACAAAGACGATCCTTTCCTCCTTGTTCCTCCTTGTAGTCCTATTGCAGCCACACCCGATTGTCAGATATTATCATTTTGTTCTGCTGGGATTGATATTCTGTCTGATTGGAGACGTTTTTCTGGTTTTACCCCAGAGAAAGATGTTCCTTTTTGGTCTGATCTCATTCTTGTTGGGGCATATTTTTTATATCTTGAGTTTTTTCTATGTGGCTCGGATAAGTCAGTGGACCTGGATGGGGTCTATTATAGTGATTGTCATAAGCGCTTGGGTGTATCTCTGGTTTAAACCACACCTGGGGAAGATGAAGATACCGGTCTTGCTTTATGTTATCGTCATCACCATCATGGTTTCCGGGGCGTGCTCCATACTCGGTGAACCAAGTCTATCACTATCGGGACGAATAATGGTTTTCGCTGGAGCCCTCAGTTTTTACTTTTCCGATATTTTTGTGGCCCGAGATCGTTTTCTGAAAAAGGAAATTCTTAATCGGTTTATCGGTCTGCCCATGTATTACACAGGGCAATTCCTCCTGGCCTTTTCGGTAGGGATATTATGGGCACTATAATTAGCAACAGCCCCTTATCTCTTCAGACCATTGCAATTTCTAAGAAACATCGCCTCCTTGTCTTAGCCCCCCACCCGGACGACTTTGATGCCATTGGTGTCACCATGCTTTTTTTTAAAAAGAATGGGAATCCACTTTACGTGGCAGTTGCTAAATCAGGGGGGCGTGGGGTGGAAGAAAAAATAACAATCCGCGAACAAGAACAAAGGGATAGCTGTCAATTTTTTGGATTGCCTGAGACCTGTTTGACGTTTCTTCGGCTTGAAGAAGACAAGACCGGAAATCTTTTAAATAACGAGGCGAATATTGACCGTGTGCGCCGGTGTTTTTTCAGCCAGAACCCGACGATGGTATTTTTACCGCATTGGCACGATACAAACTTAACTCATCAAAGTGTCTATTCGATGTTGCATCAGGTGGTGCTGGAAGCCAGCTATCCATTGACAATTTTTTTGAATCGCGATCCGAAAACGATCAAGATGCGATGTGATTTTTATCTAGACTATGATGAGACCTCGGCTGCATGGAAAGGGAAATTACTGCGTTTCCATCAATCACAGCACCAGCGGAACTTGCATCTTAGAGGACATGGGATGGATGAGCGTATCTTGAAGGTTAACCGGCATAGCGCCAAGGTATGTTCGTTGAATGCGCAGTATGCGGAAATTTTTGAGATGGAACTTTTTGGTGCCGGAAAAGTCAATGAAATTTTTGGTGACAGGTTGTAGAGCGCTGTTGACAACAACCCTCCCTGAGGTTATAAACAAAAATATCTTTAACAAATCAAATTTGTATTAGGACCCAATGTTACCGGCTTTGGTATTTAGATGGATTCACCCGAAAAATAGGAAGATAGCATATGGAACTTTTTTCTGAAATTAAGAATATGATTGTGAATGTGTTTGCATTGGAAGAAGAATCGGTCGTTTCAGAAGCTCATTTGGAAGACGATCTGGGTGGAGATTCTTTAGCGATTATGAATCTGGCTGAGGCAATCGCAAAACATTACGGGATTGAGATACAGAGCGAAGACATCATAGAAGTTGACAATGTGGGTGAACTTGTAGAATTGGTCAAGTTGAAAATATCATCAAAGACCTAACCAGGACAAGCTGGAACCAAATTGAATATTTAATATTGATTATTGACTATTTGTGGAAGTCGCTTCACTCCGCTTTTTTAAATAAAAATGTAAAAATTCCTTAAATATTCAATATTCAATTCAAGTTAATTCTTATAGAGGAGACCAACCGTGGAATATCCTATAATACCTAAAAAACCTTTGGAGAAATTCGCCGTCAAACCAAATTTACAGGATTATCAGAAGATGCGGGAGGAGGCTAGCTGGAATAAAATCGCCCGGGAGCTCGATTGGTACGACAATGAACATATCAACATAGCTAACATAGCCATAGATTCACACTTGAAAACAGATCGCAGGGACAAAAAGGCTCTGATATGGGAAAGCAAAAAGGGTGAAATCGAAGAATACACATTTTTGGATCTTTCACAATTGAGTAATAAATTCGCAAACGTATTAAACAAAAAGCTTGGTGTTGAAAAAGGAGACCGTGTCTTCTTTTTTTTAGAACGAATACCGGAGATTTATATTGGTATTCTGGGAACGCTTAAAGCAGGCGGAGTCATCGGGCCGCTGTTTTCTGCCTTTGGACCGGATGCGGTAAAAGATCGCCTTGTGGATAGTGAGGCCAAAGTATTGGTAACCAGTCCCGTTCTAAAAAAGAAGATCATTGATATTTTACCTGAACTCCCTGCTCTTGAAAATATTATCATCGTTGAACGAGGGAAAGGAAAGAAAGATCCTCATGATTTGTCTTATGAAGAATTGATGGCTGAAGCTTCTGAATCCTTTGATGTAGTTAAGACTCATAAGGAAGACTACGCAATAATGCACTACACCTCAGGTACTACCGGCAAGCCCAAAGGAGCTGTACATGCCCATGAGGCTGTGCTGGGCCATTATGCTACCGGGAAGTATGTCTTAGATTTTCAGGAGGATGATATATACTGGTGCACTGCAGATCCGGGATGGGTTACGGGAACATCTTATGGAATGTTTGCTCCCTGGTCCAATGGTATCACCCAGGCTGTGTACGAAGGGGGATTCAGCACCAAACGTTGGTATAAATTTATTGAAGAAAAAAAAGTAACCATCTGGTACACAGCACCTACAGCCATCCGCATGTTGATGAAAGCCGGAGATGAACTGCCCAGAGGGTATTGTTTCGATTCTTTACGTAATATTTACAGCGTTGGCGAGCCGCTGAATCCTGAAGCAGTAATATGGGGAGAAAGGATCTTCGGAATGGCTTTTCATGATAATTGGTGGCAAACGGAGACTGGATGCATCATGATCGCCAATTACCCCATTCAGGACATAAAACCCGGATCCATGGGGAGACCATTTTTGGGAATAGAGGCCGGGATCGTTGATGACGATTTTAATGAACTTCCATGCGGCGAGGAAGGAAGTCTAGCGCTCAGACCGGGATGGCCCTCGATGTTCCGTACCTATTGGAAAAAGGAAGAATTGTATAAATCACAATTTATCAATGGGTGGTACATTTCCGGTGATAAGGCAAAAAGAGATGAAGATGGTTATTTCTGGTTTGTGGGTCGCGCAGACGACGTGATTAACACGGCAGGTCACTTGGTTGGCCCTTTTGAGGTGGAGTCGCTCTTGATCGAGCATCCTGCCGTGGCAGAAGCCGGTGTTATCGGCAAACCGGATCCGATTGCCATGGAGGTGATCAAGGCGTTTGTTTCCCTGAAAGTAGGTTACGAGGCAACAGAAGAATTGCGGTTAGACATCCACAAATTTGCCATGAAACGTCTCTCCAGTGCCGCCGCTCCCCGCGAAATCGAGTTCACGAATTCATTACCCAAGACAAGGAGCGGTAAGATCATGCGACGGTTGCTGAAAGCCAAAGAACTTGGGTTGCCCCTTGGGGATACATCGACCTTGGAAGATGATTAGTCCCTTAATAATTAATTTTGTGCTTTTTATGGCAAAAATAATTTTAACCAATTTGAAGCCCTTGCAATTGAAGATTTCAGATTTGCGGAGCGAAGTGACTTCCATAAATCTAAAATCATCAATCTGCGATCTAAAATCCGGTAAGAGTGTTTATAATGTTTACACCGCAAGAATTTTTTGATTTAAAAGATTTTGATTATCGAAAGATATTTTTGGAAGACAAGGCTGTTTGGACAGCACTTGATCGATTGCCTGAATATCTTGATACCTTTTTTCAGCAATCGTGGCCATTGTCTAATATAATGGGACAAATCAACAAGCCTCTGATAATTTATAACAATGAAGTTAGAGATGATCTTAATGTAAAAACATCGGATCCCTCAGGCTCAATCTATGTCGATATGAAGGGCAAGATATTAAAGGATGCCGCTATTATTATGCCTGGAGCGTTTTTAAATGACAACAGGATAATTATCGGGCCGGGAACAATAGTTGAGCCGGGCGCATTTATTACAGGCCCTACGGTTATAGGATGTAACTCTGAGATACGCCAGGGGGCTTATATTCGCGGGAATTGTCTTATAGGGGATAGATGTGTGGTCGGACACACAACAGAAATTAAGGGTTCTATCATGTTGGACGGCGCAAAAGCCGGCCACTTCGCATACATTGGTGACAGTATTTTGGGTAAAGATGTGAACCTGGGCGCGGGGACTAAACTGGCTAATCTAAAGGTGATATCCGGATCTATCGTTATTGCGTATGATAGGAAGCGATTCAAAACAGGACGTCGAAAGCTTGGTGCTGTTTTAGGTGATGGAACGGAAACAGGATGCAACTCGGTCACATCACCCGGCACCCTGACGGGTCCTGCCTCTATCATCTATGCAGGTGTCGCCGTGCCGGGCGGATATTATCCAAATAGAACCTTCTTTAAACCTTCCAAGGGATCTCTTCTAATTCATACCTTAAAGAGTTAATCGGTGTTTCTCGTGGTCATGCTTGATCTTGACTTATAATAGCAGTTTATTCTATATTGCATTCTTCTATTTCAGATAATGGGATATAATTTATCTTTAATCTTTTCTTTGTGTCTTAGCGCCTTAGTGGCAAAATAATTATAAAAATTGAAAACTCATAATATTGATAGAAAAAAAATTATTTTAGCCGTACTAAGCGGTCTGCTGCTTACCGGATCTTTCCCGAGAACCGGTATCTATTGGCTTGCCTGGTTTGCCTTTATTCCTTTATTGGTCTCTTTAAGAAACCTTTCACCAAAAGACGCTTTTCGCCTCGGCTTTTTGACCGGGCTTACCCACTATCTTACATTACTGTATTGGCTTACATATACAATGAAAACATACGGCCACCTTCCTTTGTATGTGAGTGTGGTCATAATGATCATTATATCTGCCTATTTAGCGCTTTATATAGCGGTATTCTCTATAACAATAACCTGGTTATGCGAAAAGCCTTTGATATGTCTTTTTATGATCCCTGTTTTATGGGTGTCATTGGAATATGGCAGATCAATTTTTTTATCCGGAGCTCCCTGGGAATTACTTGGATACTCTCAATTTAAAGCGTTGTATCTCATACAGATTTCAGATATACTAGGTGTATATGGTGTATCTTTTTTAATTGCCTTGTCAAACGCGGCAATTTTTATGCTATTTCTCTATTTAACGGGAATGGATTGGAAGGGTATAAAGGTTGCAAAACGTCTTGCAGGCGGATCGATTCTTACTTTTGCTATAATTATCGGTCTTGTATTTGTCTATGGGAAATGGCGTATACAATCAATAGATGAGCTGATTTCAGACTCTCCATCTAAACGTGTTACAGTTGTTCAGGGCAATATCGAACAATCAAAAAAATGGGATTCTGTATTTCGAATTTCGACCATAGAAAAATATCTTAATTTGTCTCTTTCAGCGAAAGAGCGTAAGCCTGATCTTGTTGTATGGCCTGAAACCGCTGCTCCCTTTTATTTTTTCCATAACATTAGGCTGTCAAAAATGGTTCAAAAGGGGGTTCAAAATGCCGGTACAAGCTTTTTAATAGGAAGCCCTTCTTTTGTCCAAAGCGAAAACGGTATAAAATATTACAACAGTGCCTATCTGATTAACCCGGATGGAAAAATACAAGGCAAATACGACAAGGTGCATCTTGTACCGTTTGGAGAGTATGTCCCTTTTAAGAAATGGTTGCCATTTCTTGGTAAAATGGTTGAAGAGGTTGGAGATTTCTGGCCCGGGGTAAAAGGGAGTACTATTAAATGGAAGAATTATAAATTAGGCATCCAAATTTGTTTTGAAATAATATTTCCAGGGCTATCAAGGGCTGTGGTAAATAATAATGCGGCGTTGTTGGTTAATTTAACAAATGATGCGTGGTATGGCAATTCATGTGCACCTTATCAACATTTTTCCATGACCGCATTCAGGGCTATTGAAAACAGAAAAGCACTTGTCAGGTCGGCAAATACAGGCATAAGCGGATTTATAGATCCCGTAGGCAGGATTATTGCTGAAACGGCTCTTTTTAGAGATGCAGTTTTGACACGTTCAGTACCAATAATATTTATGACAACCTTTTATACCCGCTTCGGAGATCTATTTGCAATAGTCTGCCTAGTTAGTTTACATATTATTGCTTTAAGACGAAAGATTAAAGATTTCATACCCACTTCTCTTCGCGCCTAGGTGGCTTAGTGACTGAATATAGTGTTTGTCAAAATAACGTTCCGTTTCAAAGAATGTAAGCAGCGTCTGAG
>CAZQOH010000093.1:0-7877 GCA_964594355.1 uncultured Desulfobacterales bacterium | reverse complement strand
AGACGCTGCATACATTCTTTGAAACGGAACGTTATTTTGGCAAACACTATAATCCTGTCTAATTTAACTTGAAGGAAAACGGTGGATATGTCTGATAGTAAAATAAATGAATATGCAATATTGCTGGCAGGCGGAACAGGAACGCGTCTGTGGCCCGTGTCAAGGGAACTATATCCCAAGCAACTGGTGAAGTTTATTGGTGAAGATTCCCTGCTACAAAGTACTATAAAAAGGCTGACACCCGTAATTAACGAAAAAAGAATAAGGATTGTCTGCGGAAAAGAGCATTTTCATGAAACAGCAAAAAACATGGCAGAAATAGGTGTACAACCCGAGAGAATGATAATTAGTGAACCTTGTGGGCGGAACACGGCACCTGCCATTCTTCTCGCGGTGTTACATATTCTGAAAATAGAACCGGATGCCGTCTTAGCTGTTTTTCCTGCAGATCATGTCATCAGGGCCATGGATCGCTTTCATGCTAATCTTGAGAAAGCCATACAGCTTGCCGGTATGGGGCATATCGTTACTTTTGGTATTAAGCCTTATTATCCTGAAACAGGTTACGGATATATTGAAGGCGAGGAGGAAATATACTCGACCGGAGTCAAGGATAAATTTGACGAAGCACTCTCTGTAAAAAGATTTGTTGAAAAACCGGATAGAGAAACAGCAGAGACATATGTTAAAGCAGGCAACTTTTTTTGGAACAGCGGAATGTTTGCATTTAAAGCCTCTGTCATTGTGGAAGAATTCAGGTCCTTTATGCCTGAGCTGTTAGAAAAAATGAAAAATATGGTTGAAGAAAAAGATTTGATAACCAAAAAAGAATACGAAGAGTTGCCTAATATCTCTATCGATTATGCCGTAATGGAAAAGACATCAAAAGGAGTTGTTTTACCGTCAGACTTTGAATGGAGCGATATTGGATCATGGAAATCACTTTATGATTTCCTTCCAAAGGATCATAATAACAACGTTCTTAAGGGAGACGTCCTGGCAAAAGATACGGAAAACTGTTTGATATTTGGGCATGGGCGTCTAATTACAACAAACCATCTAAAGAATAAAGTTGTTGTCGAAACTCCGGATTCCGTATTTGTTTCAGACATGGATAACAGCAGGGAAGTTAAATCTATTGTAGAAGAACTCAAAGAAAGGGGACGAATCGAATATCACGAACACAGAACAGTATATCATGTCTGGGGGAACTCGACTCTTCTCGAAGACAAAGATGATCTAAAAGTGGTCAGATTATTCATATATCCAGGATCGGTGTTTCAAGTTAAGACCGGTGATACTACTGTAAAACACCTAATCGTCACCAATGGCCGGGCTATCATAAAATCAGAAAAACAAAGCCTGGTTCTAAAAAAAGGTGAGACTTATATTATTTCAAAACATGATTCCGTTATTCTTGAAAACCCAGGCAAGGAAGCTCTTGGCATTGTTCAGGTTTTACTTTTCACCCATTGAGGCTTCCACTATATTTGTTACATGACTGCGGATTCGTCGCATAATGCCGAGAAAGTTGGTGAAATAATGTGCAGACATCGGCTGGCATGTTCCATCGCGAAGACGGGCGATGTGTTCTTTATTGGCACTTCTAATTATACCGGTTATATATTTTCGCTTTTCAACACACTCATTCGCGATTTTCTCATCGCGCAAAAGGAAACACTCTTTTGCCATGGATAGATAATCGATCATTGCTATAAATATCGCCCCTAAATCCTTCATGGCTCTCTCGGAAAAACCTATATCATCCTTGGATTTACGATGTGCCAGGACAATTAATCTCCGGGCATAATCGGAGACGGACTCGGTTTCGTCGGTCACGCGGAAGTAAATGTGGATGTTCTCGATATCCTTTTCTGTAAGGGCGCTTTGAGAGCTTACCATGGAAAGATAGTGGACAATTTCCTCCTGCATGATATCCACGTCCTTATCTGCGGCCTTGATCTCCTTTTGCATTTTTCCGGTCTGATTCTCGCTTTTAAAGAGAAATCCCTGGCCCGTAATCACCAAGACCGTGGCCATGTCATACATTCTTTCGATTTCCCTGCGCGCTGCGCTGATCATCAGGCTGGGAATACCGAGTGCGTCGAAATGAAGGTAAACCAGGCGTTCGTCCTTTTTTGCTACTGGTTTGTCTTTGATCATGCCATTAACTATTCTGGAAAGCACCACGACAAACGGTAAAAATGCCAGCATGTTGACCACATTGAAGATCGTGTGTGATGCTGCAATGTGGGCCGTTATGTTTGGTTTTGTACCGTCTTCCAGGACAAAATCGGCTAAGCCGGGAATCACATATTCCACGAGTTGTAAATAGAATGGTAAAATTAAAATCATCAAAATGACACCGATGGTATTGAACAGGCAGTGCGCAAGTGCGGTACGACGTGCATTCGGTTCGGTACCGATGCTGGATAGAATAGCGGTCACAGTTGTTCCGATATTTTCACCCAGAACAAGCGCTGCCGCGGCAGGAAACGTTAGCAGGCCCTGGCTCGCCAGCCCCATGGTTATACCAACGGTGGCAGAGCTTGACTGTAGGATCACCGTAAGAAAACAACCGGCAATAACACTCATGACGATCTTGAATAAGCTGTCCGCACCGAATAGAAGAAAGAAATTGTGAAAAGTGGGTTCACCGCGTAGAGGCGCAAATCCGTGTTTCATCAACGTCAATCCGAAGAAAAGCATACCCAGCCCCAGGGTAACCTCACCGATGTAATTGACCTTGGGATTTTTGGAAAATAACAAAAGCCCGGCCCCGGTTGCTATAATGGGCAGTCCGTACTTTGTTATTTTAAAGGCGATGATCCAGCCGGTAAATGTTGTTCCTATGTTGGCACCGATAATCACATGGATCGCCTGCTGAAGACTCATGAGGCCGGCGTTGACAAATCCAACCAGCATTACCGTCGTGGCGCTGCTCGACTGTATTATAGCGGTGACGAGAAAGCCTGTGAAAAGCCCGGCAAAGCGGTTGGTGGTAACCATGGCGAAAATGGCCCGAAGACGGTCGCCGGCCACTTTCTGCAGGCCTTCGCTCATCGTTCGCATACCATATAAAAATATCCCCAGCCCACCGAAAAGATTAAATAACATTGATGGAATATCTATATTCATGGTCTCTTATTTGCTCTCTTTATCTTATAGTATTTTACTTGTTTTCTTTATCAATGGTTAATAATACCTGGATTCCTCATTTAAAAAAGATTAATTAAATCTAAATGACCATTCTTTGTCAAGAAAAAAACTACTGGCATAAGTAACTATTGCAGCGATTATATTATAGATTTTCAACTTGACAAAAAACATTCATCTATTTAACAATAGCTGATCAAAATTTTTAACATTTCATATTAAAGGACATATTAAACAGGGAGGACGAAACATGGCTAAAAAAACTAAACAAAAGGACAAAAACACCTTGCTGGTTGCTGTAGATTTCACTCCTTTCTCTGAAGAAGCAATGTGCTTTGCCGGTAAATTTGCGGAAAAACTTGAAGCGCAGCTTCTTGTGCTTCACGTTATTCATGATCCGTCAGAAGCACCGGGGTTTTATGTTAAAAAGGGGAAAAAGAAGGACTTCCTTAGTACTATGGAAGATGTTGCAAATGAAATGATGGAAGAATTTCTTGATAAAATACGTCAGGATTATCCCGACCTGGAGACGATTCAAAAGGCCACACCACTTTTAATAACCGGCACACCCGCAACGAGGATTGTGGAGGTGGCTGAAAAGAAGCAGGCAAGCATGATTATCGTCGGAAGTCATGGGCGAACCGGCTTGTCACATTTGCTAATCGGTTCAAAAGCCGAACGGGTGGTGCAGTTAGCTAATGTTCCGGTAACAGTCGTCAAACCCTCAAAGGAACAATGTGATAAGTTTTTTTCTTGTGATTAAGGAGATATTATATGAAACCAATGCATTTTCGTCGTATATTAGAACTGGGGTTAATAGGATTAGTTATTTTTTTGTTGTTCTCCCCATTATCCGCCCTGGCAGAATCCGATTCAACAAAGGGTGCACCCAATTGGTTTTTCCTGGGTATAGGGTTGTTAGGCGGGCTATCCCTTTTTCTTTATGGTATGGAAAGAATGAGTGACGCTTTAAAGAATGTGGCCGGGGAAAAAATGAAGGATGTCCTGGCGATGCTGTCGAATAACCGTATCATGGGGATGATCACAGGAGCGGTAGTGACTGCCGTTATTCAATCGAGTTCGGTCACCACCGTCATGTTGGTCGGTTTTGTAACCGCCGGTTTGATGTCGCTCTCTCAAACCATCGGCATTATTATGGGTTCAAACATCGGTACGACCATCACGGCTCAGATTGTCGCCTTTAAGGTGACCAAGTTAGCTCTGCTGCTGGTAGCGATCGGTTTTTTTATGCTATTTGCCTCTAAAAGAGAAAAAATCCAGCAATACGGATATATGATCATGGGATTGGGAATGATTTTCTTTGGCATGAAAGTAATGAGCGATGCCATGAAATCCCTGAGAACCTTTCAACCCTTTCTCGATATGATGACACAAATGGATAAGGCGATATTAGGTATTTTGGTTGCCGCTGCATTTACCGCATTGATTCAATCGAGTTCGGCAACTACGGGAGTGGTAATCGTCCTGGCAATGCAGGGATTGATCTCCCTGAAGGCCGGAATCGCCCTGTCATTCGGCGCCAATATCGGGACTTGCGTGACGGCATTTCTGGCCTCCATCGGCAAACCAAGGGAGGCGGTCCGGGTTTCACTCGTACATGTGATGTTTAATGTAGCGGGAGTTCTGATATTTTTACCGTTTATCGGGATGCTTGAAAATATAGTGATTTACATCTCTCCCAAAGCTGCGGCAGGACTTTCGGGCACGGAAGCTTTGGCCTCAACGGTGCCGCGTCAGGTGGCCAACGCCCATACCATATTCAATCTCACGTGCGCCTTCCTTTTCCTTCCGTTTGTCACTTATGTTGCCAAAATTGTATACCGGGTAGTTCCGGATAAGCCCATAGATGAAATGGAAGAGCTCCAACCAAAATATTTGAGCGATATGCTCTTTCATACACCCAGTCTGGCTCTGGATGCGGCCCGACATGAAATCAAACGGATGGGAAAAAGGGTGGATCTCATGAATAGTGCCATGATGCCTGCAGTATTGACAGGAGACAGGGAAGCTCTGCAAACGGTGCGTGATATGGATGAAGAGGTCGATGTCTTATACAAACATGTTGTCAATTACCTGGCAGACGTCAGCAAGCTGAAACTGAACGATTACCAAACCAGCAAAATGGTAAAACTCATGGCGGCTGTCAATGATCTTGAGCATATAGGTGACATAATAGAGGTCAATATGGTGAGCCTGGGAGAAAACCGAATCGAAAAAGGGTTCAAGATAAGCAAAGATACCCAAAAGATTATAAACACGGTACATCTGGTTGTTTCTGATGCGTTGAAAGCAGCGGTGAGGGCGGTTGTGGATGAAGATCAAGATTTTGCCATGAGAGTCATCGACATGAAAACAGATATAAATCATCTGGTAGAAAAGGCCGACAGTCATCAGTCTGAGCGGCTAATTTGCGAAGATTCAGGAAAATTCGAAGCCTACAGCGTGGAAGTAGACATTATTGAAAAGCTCAAACGTATTTACTATCACAGCAAACGTATGGCCAAAACAGTGGTTGAAATGGGAGAGGAAAAAACGGTCATCCTAGAGGCTGCATAAAGCGTCTTCGATATTTTATCATACTTGCTCGCCAATGCCCTTGTTAATACAAGGCTGGCGCGTTCTACATTTTTCTCTTTATATCTTCGATGGAGATAACGCCGACCAGTTTACCTTCATCAATTACCGGCATATGGCGGAAGTGATGCTTTGTCATCACATTCAGACATTTCATCACTTTCCATTTAGGGGTGGCGTGAACAACCTTTTTTGTCATTATCTCTCTAACCGGTGTATGTTTTGATTTCTTTCCTTTGAGGATTATCTTTCGGGCATAGTCACGCTCCGAGATAATTCCCTTCATCTTCCCCTTGTCAAGCACCACAAGCGCTCCGATCTCTTTTTCCGCCATCAGCTTCAAAGCATCGTAAACCATTGTATCCGGCGAGGTAGAGAACATTTCATGCCCTTTTTCATCCAATAATTTTTTAATTCTCATAATTCACTCCTTTAAGGATGCTTGACTTAAAATTAAGATACCATGAGTAGATACCTGTTGCCAATATAGAAAAAATAATTTTGTGTCAAGAATTGTTTTTACCTAAAACAGCGAGCCAACACACATTCTATTATTATTACTCCCTCTTTCCGTCCTCCGTCCTCCGTCCTCCGTCCTCTGTCATCTGTCTTCTGCCCTCTGCCTTCCGTCCTCTGTCATATGCCTCTCGCGCCTCTTCTTCCAGAAGATGTTCCTGATCAGTATATCTTGGTGAAAAATGGAAAAGTGTGAATTGTTTTGCACGGGCCATACCTGCGATATTGCCGGCCTGCCAGGCGGTGAGGTGATTCTTTGTTTTCGCAATATCTTTATGTTTTTCTAAAAAGGCTGCTTCCAAAAATAAATGATCAGCATCTTTTGCAAATTCAACAATCTTTTCCACATTCGATTTGCTATAGACAACATCTACAATGTATACAACCTTCTGGCCCGGGGTGATAAGTGCAATCTGGTCTGTAAGGTTGCCCAGAATAAATTCCCTTTTTTGGGAATTGTTTTTTCCAAATATAACCTCAAATTTAGAATCAGGATCTTTATTGTTGAACAAGGCCTCTTTGAACTCCCTGAGCCATGGACCGATTTCAAGCCCAAGAGAAAAGACCCTGTCCTTCAATATATTGACATGAAACTGTTCCTCGATCTTAAATCCGAGGCAAGGGATACTGTGATCAAGTATTACGGCAGAAACAGAAACAGCCGGTTCACTAATGAGAGTGCCGGTAAAAGGCTCTTTTATAGCTTTTTGGGTTGGGATAAAGCCGTTTTGACATAGATAATGGTTAGTAAGCAGATGTTCCTGGTGTATTTCAGTTATATTTAATTCGAATCTATTGCTGAAATTTTCTACAAGGTTCCATGAGTATCCGGCAAGTTTTCCTTTAACATTTTCTGAAAAACCTTTTGGACCATACATGTAAATGGTTTTCTCTCTACCGAGGAATAAACGCAATAGCCTGTCAAAACCCACAAAATGATCCATGTGAGTATGAGTAATAAAAATATGGCTTATCTTTAGAATTTCCCTGGCTGAAATAGAATATATATCGCCCAGATCAAAAAGTACCGCCCGTTTTTCAAATAGAAAGGGTATAAAAAGCCCAGGATCGTCAAAGGGCCCATTGATTAGCCTTGGATGAAAGGAAGGTCGCATTACTGTGGCAGGAATTTTGTGACTTGCCGGTTAATACAAAAATATATGTCTTCATCCGAACCGAAAATATCAACAATATCTTTGTGATTTATAAGCTGTTCAATAATAAAGGCGGCAACATAAATGCTTACGACATGAAGCTGAGGCGCAAGGTTTCTAAATGGTGCAATTTGATATTCAATATCAAAATCTTCAGCACGGCCTAGTTTATCGAGACATTTATTGATCTGTTCTTCAAGACTATTTTTATTTGTGGTCTCCACAAGATTGTTTTCAATAAGTTTCATTGCAATGGCATTTGAAAGAGGATCAATACAATCTTTTACACCACGGATCGCCATTCTTCGTGCACGCTCCTTTGAAGATTCAATTTTTGATATAATACTTGCTTCGCGAGAACTCGTTCGAAATATTTTGGCCATGAATTATCACCTTCTTAGCGAGACCTTTGCAAAACGCCCCCTTTTGCCCAATTTCTGTGTCAGGCTCAAATTT
>CAZQOH010000092.1:0-7904 GCA_964594355.1 uncultured Desulfobacterales bacterium | reverse complement strand
GGGCCGCTGTATCATGCATTAAAGAGATTCTATCCGGATTTGGCCGGAAAATTGAAACAGATGGTTCTCTATAACGACCGGGCGCCGAGACCTGGCGAAGAGGAGGGTGTAGATTATCTCTTTCGACCGCGCCAGGAGATCGAGGCAATGGCCTCCCAACCCGGATTTGTATCGGCCAACGTGAGAGGAGATTTACAAGCCCTTGAGGTAGCTGCCATTCAGCGGATTCTGGATGAGGGTTATGATGCATTTTTCGAGGGCAATCCGTTTATACCAGCCAAACTGAGAGAGGCGGGTGTTCTGGATCAATTTCCAACCTTAACGGTGTTCCTGTCTCCACTTTCAAAAGAGGAAATCGAATATCTGAAAGAGCCGGAGCGTCGGGTTGATTTTACCAAATTCGTGGCTGACGTTCAGCGACGTAAACTTTTGTTTCGCACTAAGCGTCAAAAGAACATTCTTTCCTTGAAAGACCTTGAAAATATCGAGAAGCGTTGTGCAAGTGCTATTGTAGAAATACGTGAAGCGTGGAAGTTTGACTATGTCATCCCCCTTCATGATGCAGAGGCCAATGACAACTGGGATGCGTTTTATTACCCCATCGGGGATGCCAGAAAAGCCTTGTTTGCCTTTGCCGCTCTTCTCCGGGGTGAAACACCGGTTGGTGTTGAGAAATGGGAGGCGGATTTTCTGCCGTGATGGGAAGTTGTAATAGTTCACCGGTGGGAAAATATTTGACAGAAATAACAAGATAAACAAAACTATCCTGTTATTCCTGTTAATCCTGTCAAAAATAATTGGAAATGTAAAATGCGTGTTGGGATTGGATATGATATTCATCGTCTTGTTTCGGGACGAAAACTTGTTTTGGGGGGGGTAACGATTCCCTTTGACAAGGGGTTAATTGGTCATTCAGACGCAGATGCTCTAGTTCATGCAGTGTGTGACTCACTTTTGGGTGCAGCAGGTCTGGGCGACATCGGTTTGCATTTCCCGGACACTGATTCTGAGTATAAAAACATTAGTAGTCTAAAACTTCTTGCAAGAACTTATGAAATGGTTAATAAGAAGGGTTTCTTTATCGAAAATATAGATACAACCATTTTTGCAGAGGCTCCAAGGCTTTCCAATTATCGAAAGGAAATGGAAAAAAATATTGCACAAACAATTGGATTGGAACCCAGTCGTATTAATGTGAAGGCAACGACCACGGAAGGTCTTGGGTTGATAGGAAAGGGAGAGGGGATAGGGGCGATGAGTGTTGCCTTGATTGATTATTCTCACGCAAAGCCGCAAAGACGCTAAGGGCTTAAGCAAAAATAAGTTAAAAATTATGGCAATTCGAATTTACAATACATTGAGCAGAAAAAAGGAACTTTTTAAACCCCTTAAACCTGACAGGGTGCGCATGTATGTATGCGGCCCTACGGTTTATGACTCATGCCATATCGGACATGCCAGGTCTGCCGTGGTCTTTGATGTTATTGTGCGCTACTTTAAGGTAAAAGGTTTTGAGGTGACTTATGTAAGGAATTTTACAGACGTTGATGATAAAATCATCCATCGGGCCTCTCAGCTCGGTCTTAATACTCAAGAGATTGCCGGAAAATATATAAGAGAATTCCAAGATGATATGAATGCACTCAACGTTGAAAATGCGACAATTGAACCAAGAGCCACGGAACACATTGAACTGATTATAATCATCATAAAGAAATTAATAGAAAAAGGTTTTGCATATCAGATAGATGGCGATGTTTTTTATTCTGTTGAATCATTTAAAGAATATGGAAAACTATCCGGCCGGAGTCTGAACGATATGGAACCCGGCGCAAGAGTTGATGTGGACAAAAGAAAAAGGAACCCTTTTGATTTCTCTTTATGGAAATCGAAGAAACCTGGAGAGCCTGCCTGGGACAGCCCATGGGGCAAAGGTAGACCCGGCTGGCACATAGAGTGTTCAGCCATGAGCTTACAATATCTAGGTGAAACCTTTGATATTCATGGAGGCGGTAAAGACCTAGTCTTTCCTCATCATGAAAATGAGATTGCACAATCGGAAGGGGCCTTTGGAAAACCTTTTGTAAAATATTGGATCCATAACGGTTTTGTAAATATCAATCATGAAAAGATGTCAAAGTCGCTCGGAAATTTCTTACTGATAAGGGATATAATAAAATCTTTTCATCCGGAGGCAGTGCGATTTTTTCTGCTTTCCAAACATTATCGGAGTCCTATAGATTTTACAGACACTGCTATTGGTGAATCTGCTGTTGGCCTTGAAAAGATTTATGCGTCAATAGGGAGGGTTCAGGAGAAGATAGGAAATGAAAAAGATATTACAGGTGAAGATTCAGGTGATTACTGGGTGCGTTTTTGTGAAGCAATGGACGATGATTTTAATACTGCTCGTGGTATCGGTATCATTTTTAATGCTGTTCGAGATATAAACCGTTTGCTGGATAAAAGTGAAGAAAAACTTTCTTTGGAAACAAAAAAAATTACCATGACCGCTCAGACCAATATTATGAAAATGTGTAATATCCTGGGGATTCTCACAGAACCACCGGAAACCTATTTTTCAAAAAAAAGATCCAAAGGTCTAAAAAAAGAATCACTTGATCCCGATGAGATTGAAAAAATGATTAATGATAGAGCAGAAGCAAGAAAGATAAAGGACTGGGATAAAGCGGATCAAATCAGAAAAAAACTTGAAGATATGAATATTGTTCTGAAGGATAGTTCTGAGGGTACGGTATGGGAAGTAAAAAATGCCTAAAAAAAATACCTAAAATTCGCAATTAAAATAATAATGTCTTCCTTTAAGTTGGTTTCAAATTTTTCTCCTAAGGGCGATCAGCCGGATGCAATAGAAACTTTAAGTAAAAATGTTTTGTCAGGGAAAAAGCACCAGGTTCTTCTTGGTGTTACAGGTTCCGGAAAAACATTTACTATGGCGCATGTTATTGAAAAGGTCCAAAAACCGACCCTGGTAATAGCCCCGAATAAAACCCTTGCCGCACAGCTATACAATGAATTCAATTTGCTCTTTCCTGAAAATGCTGTTGAATACTTTGTAAGTTACTATGATTACTATCAGCCGGAAGCATACATTCCTTCCTCCGATACTTATATACAAAAAGATTCTTCAATAAACGAAATGATAGATAAATTGCGTCATTCTGCTACAAGGTCAGTTCTGTCGCGCAGAGATGTTATCATTGTCGCCAGTGTATCATGTATATTTGGAATCGGCGCCCCTGAAGATTATCTTTCCATGCGTATAGACATTGAAAATGATACGGGTCTAGTACGCGACAAACTCCTTTCAGAGCTTGTTTCCATGCATTATGAACGTAATGATATCGATTTTCACCGGGGGGTCTTCAGGGTAAGGGGTGACAGGGTTGAGATATTTCCAGCCTATGAGGAAGACAGGGCTGTACGTATCGATTTCTTTGGAGATCAGATTGACGGTGTTTCTGAAATTGATCCGCTCAAAGGTGATGTAAAAAGGCGTTTGAAAAGCGTTACCATATTTCCTGCAAGCCATTATGTAACCCAAAAAACTACACTTAAAAAAGCAATCAAAACAATAAATTTGGAACTAAATAAAAGAATAAATTATTTTCGGGATGAAAAGAAGTTGATAGAAGCACAGAGAATCGAAGAGAGGACAAATTTTGACCTTGAGATGATGCAGGAACTGGGATACTGCACCGGTATTGAAAATTATTCACGTCACCTTACAGGAAGATCAGCCGGAGAGCCTTCTCCAACTCTTGTGGATTACTTTCCGGATGATTATCTCATATTTATAGATGAAAGCCATATTGCCGTGCCTCAGCTTAATGCCATGTATAAAGGGGACAGATCACGAAAGGAGACACTCGTTGAGTATGGATTCAGGCTTTCGTCTGCTCTGGACAATCGGCCTCTTAAATTCGAAGAATTTAATTTGAAAATATCACAGGTTATCTATGTGTCGGCAACCCCTGCCGAATATGAGCTTCAAAATGGGCAATCTGCGGTAGTAGAGCAGATTGTTAGGCCTACAGGTCTTACAGATCCTGAAATAGAGATAAGGAGCGCTTCAAATCAGGTTGATGATCTTTTTGAAGAAATTTTGATACGGAACAAAAAAGACGAAAGGGTCCTGGTTACTACTTTAACAAAACGTATGGCCGAGGATCTTAGTGAATATTATGCCGATCTTGGAATAAAAGTGCGTTATCTTCATGCAGACATAAATACGTTGGAGAGAATGGATATTATACGAGATTTGAGAATGGGCAAATTTGATGTCCTGATAGGAATCAATCTCCTTCGTGAAGGGCTTGATATACCGGAGGTTTCACTTGTTGCGATACTTGATGCCGACAAGGAAGGTTTTCTTCGTTCTGCTAGATCGTTAATCCAGACATGTGGCCGTGCCGCAAGAAATGTTCACGGCAAGGTAATAATGTATGGTGATATAGTAACAAGATCTATGCAGCAGGCGATAGATGAAACAAACCGGCGCACCAAAATTCAGAATACCTATAATAAAAAACACAACATCACTCCTGCAAGTATTGAGAAAGATATAACATCTATCTTTGAGTCGGCGTATGAATCTGATTACGTATCTGTAAATAAGGTGTCGGAACCTATCGCCGAATATCGATCATTTGATGATTTAGATGAAATGATAAAAGATTTGGAAACTGAGATGAAACAAGCGGCCAAGGAACTTGCATTTGAAAAGGCTTCAGAGCTGAGGGACCAGATTCTGGAGTTGAAGAAACTTCAAGTATTTGAGTTTTGAGCTTTAATGAAAGAAATTCTGAATGAAAAATTATCGAGGGTCCCTTTTGAACCTGGCGTATACCTCATGAAGGATGCGGATGGAAGGGTTATTTATGTGGGTAAGGCCAGGAACCTCAAAAAGAGGATTTCCTCATATTTTAAGAAACCAGGGCAATTAGACTTAAAAGCCGGTATTCTGGTTAAAATAATTTTCACATTTGAGACCATAATAACCAGAACAGAAAAAGAAGCCCTGATCCTTGAATCAAATCTTATCAAGCGGCACAGACCCCGATATAATGTTATTTTAAAAGATGACAAACGGTATCCCTCTTTGCGTCTAGACATGAAAAGCCAGTATCCTAATCTTAATATAGTTCGAAAAACAGCAAAGGACGGTAATATATATTTTGGTCCATTTGCATCTGCTCAGGCCGTGCGACAGACGCTTAAGATAATCCACAAGACGTTTAAGCTCCGTAAGTGTAAAAAGAAAGATTTTCATAATAGATCACGTCCATGCCTGAATTATCAAATTGGAGCATGTCTTGCACCCTGCTGTATCAATGTAGATAAAGATACTTACAATGAAATAGTTAAAGAAATTATCCTTTTTTTGAAAGGCAGAACCCCCTATCTCATTAACAAAATAAAAAAAGAAATGATGTGGGCGGCAAAAGCACAAGAATATGAAAAGGCGGCGATACTAAGAGATAAAATATTTGCCCTTGAAAATACTCTTGAAAAACAGATTTCCGTTACTACGGATTTCATGGATCGGGATGTACTTGCTGTTGCAAGATCTCCAAAGTCTTCTATGGTTACTCTGTTTAATGTCCGTGGCGGATATCTTTTAGGAACACAACATTTTGATTTTGCAGAGACCATGTCAACTGATACGGAGATGATAGGAGCATTTATTAGACAGTATTATGAAAAGATCCATTTTATTCCCAAAGAGATTCTGGTGCCGATCCTGCCTGAAGATACCTCATTACTTGAAGACTGGCTAAAAAACATAAAGGGGCAAAAAGTAAGTCTGGTATTTCCTAAAAGGGGTGAGAAAGTACATCTTTTAGAGATGGCAATACACAATGCAGAAAATGAGCTGAAAATAAAGATTGCTTCTGAAACAGCTGATATGGATATTCTTGCTCGGCTTCAGAAAAAACTGAAAACGGATAGAATTCCCATTACTATTGAGTGCTTTGATAATTCAAACATTTCAGGAACAAATCCCGTAGCCGGTATGGTGGTATTTGAAAAGGGAAAACCAAAAAAATCCCTGTACCGGAAATATAGAATCAAAACAGTTGCCACGCATGACGACTATGCCTATATGGCCGAGGCCCTGAAACGTCGTTACGGCAAAGGAGAACAATCAAAACCTTTTCCGGATCTTTTGCTGGTAGACGGCGGAAAAGGACAGCTGAATATTGCACTATCCGTTATTAAGGAACTGAAAGTTAAAGAAGGTTTTGAAATTATTGGAATAGCAAAAAAAAATGAAGAAAAGGGAGAAACTATTGACAAGGTTTATAAACCAGGCAGAAAAAATCCCATAAATTTTGGAAGAGAAGGAGACCTTCTCCTTTTCTTACAGAGGATAAGGGATGAAGCCCATCGCTTTGCCATTTCTTATCAGCGTAAGCTTAGAACAAAAACATCTATGCGTTCCAGGTTGGATGCGATTCCAGGGATCGGCAAAAAGAGAAAAAAGGCCATTTTCAAGCATTTTGGCAGCATTAAAAAAATTCGGTCGGCCACACTTAAAGAACTAAGTGCTCTGCCCGGAATGAATTATAAAGCTGCTGAATCAGTTCAAAAAGCATTGAACCCAGAGGGCTTTCTGTGACATAAGTAATCGGTAATCAGTAATCAGTGATCGGTAATCGGTCACTGATCACCGGTCACCGATAACCTGATCACCGATCACCGACTACAACGTCATCCAAGCGAAACCATAAAAAGAAAAGACAAAATGAGGCGAAAAACAAGAGACTTCTTTGAGATATCATGCCGTATGCTGGAGTGGGCTAACAAGGAAATCCCAAGGATCGCATTCCTCGAAGAGATTTTGAAAACTCTCATGGAGTTCTCAGAATGCGATTCAATAGAGATGTGGATTAATGATGGAAAGAGGTATCGCTGTTTCAGGACATACCAACATAGAAAGACTTTCTTTCGTTTCAAAGTGATCAGTTCTCTTCAAGATCAAAGGGAACCTGAATGGATAGAGTTTTTAATCAAAAATGGAGACAGCGAATCAGATATTGCCTCTGCTTTCTGGACCAAAGACGGTGCCCTATGGGTCAATAATATAGATAAGTCTCTTTTGAATTGTTCGGATGATATTAGAGGTTTTCTTGAACAGGTTGTCGTTACCAATAAAGCATATCGTTCAATCTGTTTGATTCCTTTCAGAGTCCATGAGGGACAAGCCGGCCTTTTACAGCTAAGAAGCAAACATTTAAATCACTTTAAAAGGACGGATGCGGATCACTATGAGGGACTAACCCAAATGATCAGCATTGCGTTGATGAACTGGCAGATCCGCGCCGCCCTGGATGAGAGGATCAAGGAACTCACATGCCTATATAATATTGTGCAGTTGTCTGATCAACCTGATCTGCCATTGGATGAAATTCTCCAGGGGGCTGTGGAATTTCTGCCCCCTGCATGGCAGTATCCTGATGTTGCGTTCGCACAAATTATCTTTGATGACAAGTCCTTCTCATTACCCGGTTTCAAAGACAGCAAACACAAACAGTCTGATGATATTGTGGTGAAAGGAAAGACGCGTGGCATAGTGGAAGTAAATTATTCAGAAGAAATGCCGGAGCTGGACGAAGGCCCCTTTCTTAAGGAAGAAAGGAACTTGATCGAAAACATAGCAAAAGAATTATCCCTTATCATTGAGCGACACCTATACGAAGAAGAAGAGGCCAGACTTCTTGATCAGCTTCAACATGCTGATCGACTCTCCATCATAGGTCAACTTTCTGCAGCAGTGGCACACGAGCTAAATGAGCCCCTGGCCAATATCCTTGGATTCGTTCAACTTGTATTGAAATCAGAGGATCTTACAAAGCAGGTGAGAGAAGATATTGAGAAAA
>CAZQOH010000091.1:0-7923 GCA_964594355.1 uncultured Desulfobacterales bacterium | reverse complement strand
ACTCTCTAAGTCCTGCAAAGTAATTAAGCAGCCCGGTATCAAAAAATTGTAATCTTGGTGATTTTTTTCTATCCGGAACTATCGGCGGTTGAATGGATGTCGAAGGATATAATAGATAAATCAACATGGCCCGTTCAAGATTTCTTAAAGCCTCTCTCATCTCCCGTGAGCGGTAATTTGACTTGCCAAAATCTTGAAATTTTATCCTATGGCCTGCTTCGAAGGGAACGGACTCGATTGCATGGCGTATGATTTCTACCATGGCGCGACTCTTTGCATATTTACTGACGTCATCGAGATATGATGTCAGCAGTCCCTGATAAATCGGCGCCAAAGCAACAATATCTTTTTTTTCTGTATATTCCTGTACGATTTCAGGCATACCCCCGATTAGGCAGTATTTATGGAAATATTGAATCATTTTTGAAAAGGCAAAGGCAGGAAAGGGTATTGTGTTATACAGCTTTAGCGCCTCATGGGCATCTGTAGCTAATAAAAATTCCTCGAAGCTTAAAGGATACATGTACAAATATTGCACCCTCCCAACAGGAAAACTAATTTGAGCTTTTCCAACCATTGATTCCAGCAAAGATCCTGCAGCTACCACATGAATATCTTTTGCAGATTCATAAAAATATCTCATCATCCCAACAGCATCGGGAGAATTCTGTATCTCATCGATGAACAATAGAATTTTGCCTTTGGAACGGGACATATTTTTGGCAAAAAAGATGGCCTGGATAAAATCTTCAAAAGCAAGACCAGCGCTGAAAACTTCGGCTTCCTCTTTTTTTTCCAGGTTAAAATAGAGATATTGATCAAAGCTCTTTGAAAATATGTCTACTGCAGTGGTTTTACCGACCTGTCTTGCTCCTCGGAGTATCAAAGGTTTTCTGTTTTTCTGTGACGCCCAAACCTCAAGTTCGCCGATTATTTTTCTCTGAAACAAAGCATCCTCCCAACAATGATTCAATATATTGATGAAGTAGTATTGCAAAGGCAATATTAGATCATTTAAGTATCAATGTCAAGCCATTTAGAGATATAATTTGTTAGAAAATAAATGCTATTTAAGACTAAACTTGTATCATTGTAAAGCCAACTATCTATTATGGTGATTCAAAAACAACATTGCATAGAATGTATAAAAAGATGTATCATTTCATAAAACCTTTACAACTGTGCTTTCTCTTGGTATTCTTTTTTTCGTTGTTTTACCACTTGGGTACCTTCTGTTTAATTGGTTGTTGTTGCTTAAATCCTATTTTAACAGGAAACCCAGATGGTTTTTCAGCTTTTAGTTATCCCTTTGTGCAATAAATAATTGGATAAATTTATGCAACTAGTAAAACAGGAAATAAATCGTAAATTGCTCCATCTTTTTGCACTCATTATGCCGGTAGGTATTTTTTATGTTCCGAAAATTCCTGGTGTTTCCCAGTTTGTTCCTTCAACTATACTTGCTTTTTTGCTATTTGGTTCGGTGTTAATAGAAACATTACGTATTAGGTATACAACAATTCAGAAGATTTATTTTAACTGTTTCGGTTCCATGCTTAGGAAGGAGGAGGAAAAGATAACAACAGGTTCAACCTATATTATCGGCGCCGCGTTTATCTGTTCCATTCTTTTTCGCAATAAACCGCATATTTCATTCATGTCGTTAAGCCTTTTTATTCTCGGTGATGCCGTAGCCGCGCTTGTAGGTCAAAGCCTGGGAAGGGTAAAGATAGGTGAAAAAACACTTGAAGGTTCGCTAACATGTTTTTTTCTTTGCATAGCAATGTTTTTTCTTTTTCCGCAAATCCCTCTTCTTCTTGATGATTGGAAAGGTTCCATTCCCATACCCCTTATATTAATAACATCCTTTAGCATTACCTTTTTGGAACTTGTGCCAATAAAAATCACAAAAAACTTTACAGTAAATGACAATCTTGCTGTCCCTGTGATTGCAGGTATCATCATGGAACGGCTATACCCATTTTTTTGATGAATTCACCTTTTTCGAGATAATCAACATCTATCCCATGAATAGATTCAGACAATCATCCATAGAACAAAACTTGCGATTAAGAGCACAAATAATCTGGACTATCCGCAGTTTTTTTGTTGATAATGATTATCTTGAAGTAGAGACTCCTTGTAGGATTCCTGCACCTGCACCTGAAACCCACATTGATGCCCAGTCTTCGGGCAGCTGGTTCCTGCAAACTTCACCGGAATTATATATGAAACGACTCCTTGCATCGGGATATCCACGTATATTCCAAATCTGCAAGTGCTTTCGCCAAAATGAAAGGGGAAATAAACATCTTCCTGAACTTACCATGCTAGAATGGTACACTGCCGGAAAAGACTATCGGGATACGATGAATCAATGTGAGGATTTGATATGTTTTGTCGCCAGGCACACCGGTTTTAAAGATACCATAATTTATCAGGAAAAACGCATTGACCTCATCAAGCCCTGGACCCGACTGTCGGTGTCCGATGCATTTGACAGGTTTGGTTCCATGCCCATGGAACAGGCAATTTTAGAAGGCAAGCTTGACGAGGTCATCGCAAGTGAGATAGAACCTCACCTTGGACAAAAAAAGCCGCTTTTCCTGTATGATTATCCCGCCTCCAGTGGGTCTCTTGCAAGGCTTAAACCAAATAATAGTTTACTTGCCGAACGATTCGAGCTTTACATTGGCGGTCTTGAGCTTTGCAATGCTTTTAGCGAGCTTATTGACTCTGATGAGCAGCGAAAAAGGTTTGAAAAAGAATTAAGCCTTCGCAAGCGATCAGGAAAACAGGTCTATCCAATGCCGGAAATATTCTTGGATTCCCTGAAGTTTATGCCTGAGGCCACTGGCAACGCTCTAGGTATCGACAGGCTTGTTATGCTCTTTGCTGATACAACAAGAATTGATGATGTTGTGGCTTTTATGCCGGAAGAGTTGTAGCGTGAAAGATAAACCCTTACTGCAATTGAGTAATAACGCTCAATTGAAAGTTATTTGTTATTCGTTACTCGGACGAATATAAATTAATATTCTGTATTTCCATCAAAAGTGAGATATGATCTTGTTTATATTTCACCTAAAACCAATAACAATTAACAAATAACGAATAACACCTAATTGAGTTTTGGCTCAATTAGGATCTTATACCTGCAACTTTTCTGATTTTAATATGTAGGCTATTACAATACCCGAAACAAAACCAACGGCAAGATTCGACGCAAGGGTTATGCCTAAAATTACCAAAGCCACAAAAAGATCTTTTCGTGCTCTTAAGTCTATAATGGTTAGGGCCAGCTGGCTTCCTGTAAAAAGAAGCAACACTCCTAGAATAGACATGGGCATAAGATAAAAAATCGAAAGCATACGGCTACCGAATAAAACAACCAGGAGAATAAAGATCAGGCCGATCATAAGATTTGATCCTGCTGTGCGCGCCCCGAAACGATAGTGGGCTGCAAGACCTCCTGCGCCGTGACATAGAGGCATGCCTCCAAAAAGAAAACTTAAGAAATTGCCAAGGGCCATGCTAATACATAAACCTCGATGAGTAACTTTCTTTGAATTATCGCCAAAATACTTTCTTGAAAGATCGGCATCGGCAATCACTGCATTCCCTATTGTCATGGGCATTTGCGGAAGAACCAGCGCCAATAGCGCAAAGGTAAAATCCGCTCCGGCTGGAAAATTCAAAGGGAGGAGTTTGGGAATATTTATGCTTATTCTCAGCTTATCAAGCCCTTCATGGGTACCCAGAATTAACCCAATGATCAAGCCCGCAAAGACCACCAAAAGACCCGCAGGAAGTTTCTTATTCTCCAACAGCAGAAGCGTTAAAACAACACCGCAAACCCCTATAATTATACCAATGGGAACAGACCCAACGGTCTGCAAAGAAAGGTAGGGCTCGGCGGATTGCCGAAGGATCTGAATCTTGGCGGTGCCAAGCATGAATTTAACACCCTGAGCCATCAACAAAGTACCGGTTGAAAGCTGAACACCCCTTATCACGGACTTCGGAGTGTATTTTCCTATAACGGTGATTGCACCGGTTACACCGATGATCATAAGCAAAAGTCCCATTAAAAGCCCGGATGCCAGTATTTGCGATGCGCTCATAGCCGTTGCAATGGCGTAAGCGCCGATGACTTTCATGGGCTGAACAGGTGTAGTAACACCGAAATAAAGGCCTGACAGGATATAAAAAACGCCAACCGTAAAAAAAAGACCCGAAGGATTCAAGCCGTTTATTAAGATCATACCTATGGCTATGGGAAGAATGGTCCCCAGGTCTCCTAGAGAACCGGCAAATTCGAGACGATTAAATTTATATTGATAATCCATTTTTTACTCCATATTTATCCATGGATTGCCGGCATAAAAAAACGAAGAGCCCTACCCCAATTGTCATTATAATCGCCCCTAGTGAAAAAGCCTGACGGAGCTGAAAAAGATCCATCATCAATCCTGCAAGGAAAGATCCGACCAGTATCCCCAGGCTGTGTCCCATTGTCAAAAACGCCATGATAGACCCCATGGCGCCTATTTGTTTCCCTTTTAATACTGCTATTGCCATTAATGCGGGCATTGATATACCTCCCCCAAGACCGAAGATAATACTCGCTATTAGCAGATCCCCAAAATTGCCTGCCAATTGATATGAAAAAACAGCATAGGCCGTTATCACTCCTCCTATTATCACCATTACTTGTTTGTTGACCCTGTCGGATAGAAAGCCCATGGGAGTATGTATCGATCCGCTGACAAAAACGCCTAACATAATTAGAATCCCAATATATGAGCTGGATAGTCCAAACTCTGAATCCGCCAAGATCGGCAAAAACCCCCAGATGATCCCAATGCAAACGGTAAAAGTAAACCTGAATAAAAAAAGTCCGGCTATTGTCCTGTCGCTAAGGATCCGCCTCCATGCTGTAGGAGGTTTTCCTTTACGGACAACCCGTTCCGATCTTGTGGGGGGGAGTAAAAAAAAACTTAAGAAAAAACCCGCAAGTGCAAGAAAGCCCATGCTTAAAAAAGAAGCTTCAAGACTGAAACGATCATTTATTACTCCGCCGATTAATGGTCCGACACTCAGGCCAAAAAACATAGACATGTTAAACATACCCATGGATAATCCTTCGGAACCTTCCGGCGTTATATCCCCCACATATGCCTGAACAACAGGCATAACCATGGCGGAAGCGATACCATGAATAAATCTTATTGCAATTATAGTTTCAACGTTATCTGAAAAGATAAAAGCAACAGAAATCAGGGCAAAGGAAAAGAGACCTGTAACAATTAACGGTTTGCGTCCTTTTTTATCTGAGAGTCTACCAAAATAGGGTAGAAAGAGTGTTCTTGATATGGAAAAGGCGCCGAACATCAATCCGATGTATAATCCGCCGGCGCCAAGATCATGGGCATATACCGGTAGCAGTGGTACAACGACCCCCACTCCTGTAACAGTGGCAAATATTGAAAAGAAAAGGGTACTGAAAATTTTTTTATTCAGTTTTTCCACGCCGGATGTTCCTTTAAAACCGTTTTTATATAATGAGACTTTTGCGATAGAGGATATGCTAAAGATAGCTTGAAGATGAGATGTCCCGCCAAAACGGGATTAAGTTATTTTTGCATGAGCTCTAAGGTTGACTCGACAAGTTCTCTTATCTCTTTTAACCTTTCTTCCGACATAGCCTCAAAACGAAGCACGAGGACAGGTTGGGTATTAGATGCTCGCACAAGACCCCATCCGTCGTCAAACAGGACCCGAGCTCCATCTATATCGATAACATCGTAACGCTCTTGAAAATATTTTGTTACCTTTTGGACCACATCAAATTTTTTATCATCCGGACATTCTACGCGTATTTCGGGTGTTGTGTATGTTTTAGGAACGTCCGATAAAAGGTCGGAAATGGCCTTTCCAGTATCAGCAATTATCTCGAGGAGTCTACAAGACGCATATACAGCATCGTCATAACCAAAATAACGGTCTGCAAAGAACATATGCCCGCTCATCTCTCCCGCCAGTTCAGCCTTTTCTTCTTTCATCTTCTGCTTTATTAGAGAATGTCCGGTTTTCCACATGATAGCTCGGCCGCCATGCTTTCCAATATCGTCATACATTGTCTTTGAACATTTTACTTCGGAAATGAATGTTGAACCAGGTTTTCTTGACAGGATCTCTCGTGCAAATATAATCATAAGCTTATCACCAAAGATAATGTTCCCTTTTTCATCCACCACGCCAACACGGTCACCGTCACCATCGTAGCCTATCCCGATATCAAGTTTCTTTTCTCGAACCAGTGCAATCAGATCTTTCATATTTTTCAGAACCGTGGGGTCTGCTTCATGATTTGGAAATCTGCCATCCATATCACAATACAGATCAAAGACCTGACATCCCAGACCTTTGAGAATAGGAAGAGCTGTGATGCCGGCTGTTCCATTGCCGGCATCAATCCCTACCTTTAGCGGCTTGGTCAGATTGATGTTTTTTATTACAAAATCTATATAGGGCGATAAAATATCGTAAGTATCAATAATTCCTTCACCTTCCCGGAACTTCTTTTCCTCTATTATATGTAAAATTTCCTTTATCTGTTTGCCATGAACGGAGTCATATCCGCTGGATATTTTAAAACCATTGTATTCACGCGGGTTATGGCTGGCTGTGACCATCACATTACCTTCCTTTTCCAGATGACGAATAGAAAAATAAGCTACCGGCGTGGAGCAAACACCGATATCAACAACATCACATCCGGTTGAAGTTAAACCTTGAATCAGCTTATCTGAATAAGAATCAGAAGTCTCTCTACAGTCACGTCCTACTGTTATTTTTTTGTTACCTTGCTTTTGAAAATAAGTCCCTATTCCTTTACCGATAAGAACCACATCGTCTTCCGTCATATCTTTACCGGCGATTCCCCTGATATCATATTCTCTAAACATTTCCGGATTCATGGCAATCTCCTTTCTTATAATTGCAGCATTAAGGCAATAACTCCCGCAAGCCAGCAATATGGCGCAAAAATGTAAAGACGTCCCTGTTTAACAATGTAGACAAGCAATCTCAGTGCACTGTATCCCACAATGCATGACGTAAATGCCCCTATAAGCGAGACCGTTAAGGGAAAAGCCGGATTGATAGATACATCTATAAAATTTAACATCCCGGCACCCAGAATCGCCGGTATAGACAGGAGAAAAGAATACCTCGCTGCAGTTTCCCTGTTCAATCCCAAAAAAAGACCTATTGCAATCGTTGATCCTGATCTCGACATTCCCGGCATTATGGCTATACCCTGCATCAGCCCTATAATCAAGGCATCTTTTATGGAAAAGTGTGTGATACTTTCGCCGTCCTTTTTAATCCAGCGAGTACTCAACAAAAGAAAACCGGTTAAAAGCAGCATAAAGCCCACAATAACAACCGATGAGAAAAGCAGATCCGCTACTTTATGAAACAAAAGCCCTAATATCGCTGTAGGAATGCTTCCGACAACAATAAGAAAGGCCAGTTTTGTGTCAACATCTTCAAATATATACACAAAAGAGACCTTTTTTTTAAAATAGAGTTCAACGAAACGCAAAATAGAGATAATGATAGCCTGAATTTCTTTCCGAAAGAAAATTATAACAGCCACCAGAGTACCCAAATGTACGCAGATATCAAAAAATAGTTCCGGCTCTTTAAGTCCAAAAAGATGCTGGAAAATCACTAAGTGCCCTGAACTGCTTACCGGTAAGAACTCGGTAAGTCCTTGAATTATACCCAGTATAACGGCCTGGAGAGGTTGCATGTTATATTGCCTCTATCCCGCATTTCTCATTGGCGTTATTCATGAGAAGAGACCTTTGAAAAATGCTCAATTTTGTTCAAGTTCAAGGAAGGCGAAAATTT
>CAZQOH010000090.1:0-8030 GCA_964594355.1 uncultured Desulfobacterales bacterium | reverse complement strand
AGCCATAAGCCTCTGACCTGGCCCAAAGGACCAGGTTTTTCAGGGCAAAATAAAGTCTATTGGAGAAATCGTGAAAACTATTAAGGACATAGATTTATCAGACAAGAGAATACTTTTCAGAGTCGATTTTAACGTTCCGATGGATGAGTATCAGAATATTACAGATGATTCTCGGATACGGGCTGCTTTACCAACAATAAGGTATGCCCTGGATCAAAATGCAAAACTGATTATATCCTCACACCTTGGCAGACCTAGGGGTAAGGTGATACCTGATCTGAGCCTTTCTCCCGTTGCAAGTCGTCTGGGAGAGCTTCTTGAAAAAGATGTCAAGATGTCAAAAGACTGTATCGGATCCGATACAAAAACTCTAGTATCGAGTATGAATAATGGAGATATTGTCCTCCTTGAGAATTTGAGATTTCATCTTGAAGAGCAGGAAAATGATGAAACATTTGCAAAGGAGTTAGCTAAACTCTGTGATGTTTACGTAAATGACGCCTTTGCCGTATCTCATCGAGCCAATGCATCTGTTGTGGCCGTTACAAAATATTCGCCTATATCTGTTGCAGGGTTTTTGCTACAAAATGAAATTGATTATTTTGAAAAAGCAATGACCGATCCACAGCGCCCGCTTGTTGCGATTGTCGGTGGTTCAAAGGTGTCCAGCAAATTAGAGGCTTTGGAAAACATGCTGTATCATGTTGATAAATTAGTCGTTGGCGGCGCTATGGCAAACACTTTTCTGAAAAGTGCCGGCTGGGCAGTCGGTAAGTCTAAGATAGAAGACAACCTGGTTGAGGCTGCAGTATCCATCATGAAAAAGGCTGATGAAAAGGGTGTAAAGTTCTATCTCCCTGTGGATGTAGTAGTGGCAAGCCATTTTGATTCAAAAGCTGAAGTAAGAAACGTGCCTGTACAGGAAATTCCTTCTGATTGGATGGCCCTTGATATTGGTCCGTCTACATCATTGCTTTATTCTGAAGTTTTGTATGATGCAAAAACAATCGTTTGGAACGGCCCCATGGGAGTATTTGAAATGGATGTATTCAGCAGAGGAACGATCTCCATGGCACAATGTGTGGCCGATTCCCATGCTCTTACAATAGCCGGTGGCGGTGATACAAATGCCGCCATATATAAAACAGGCGAAGCCGAGAGGATAACCTATATGTCGACAGGAGGAGGGGCTTTCCTTACACTTTTAGAGGGAAAGAAATTGCCGGCTGTTGCGGCTTTAGACGAAGCTGAAAGAATTTGAGTTATACCGGTTGTCATAAATATGTTCCGATTGCCCAGCGTCTGAACTTCCGAGCTCATCGTGGGTACAATTTGAAGCGTTCTACGGCTCACTGCGCTAAAATTAAAGAACTCGACCTCGCTACGCTCGGGACTCAAACAGCTTCAATTTTTACGCTCCGTTTCGCCAAGAACGCTTAATCAAATGTCCCCAAATTGATTAGCTCGGAAGCTCAGACGCTGCATACATTCTTTGAAACGGAACGTTATTTTGACAAACACTATAAAAGGTGAGAAGTAGCTAATTATTGTCATGATCCATAAGCCTGTTTCCAATAAATTAAAGATTCTGATTCTCGTAGTTATATGTGTTGCCGTATTATTGGGTTATTTTTATAGGATACCCATATGGGGAAAAATTATCCAATATTATGATTTTTTTTCTGACAGGGAAAGGGTTAAAGCTTTTATAAACGTCTTTGGACCCGGTGCTCCTGTCGTTTTCATAATGATCCAGATTTTTCAGGTGATATTTGCGCCGATTCCTGGTGAAGCAACCGGTTTTATTGGGGGATATCTTTTCGGAACAGCCAAAGGGTTTTTATATTCTAGCATTGCGCTTACAGTAGGATCATGGATCAACTTTTTAATTGGCCGTTTATTAGGAAAACGTTATGTCAGAAAATTAATTCCTGCCGAAAAATTAGAAAGATTTGATCTGATTCTTAAGCGCCAGGGCGTTATCATACTCTTTCTATTGTTTATTTTGCCTGGCTTCCCTAAAGACTATCTCTGTTTTTTTGTCGGCTTAAGCGTCATTCCGATTAAAGTGTTCATTATACTTGCTGCTATTGGGCGTATGCCCGGGACATTTTTGTTAAGTCTTCAAGGATCTTCGCTTTTTGAACAGAATTATGGTGTGCTTGCCATTATTTTCGGTTTATGTATTATACTCGCATTTTTGGCATACCGGTATCAGGAAAGCTTATATCAATGGATTGCAAGGTTTAGCGATAAAGATACTTGTTAGTTGACGGTTTAACAAAATAATGCTATTATATCCAGCCAATACAATATTCGATTTAACATGAGACCATTGAAAAATGCTCAATTTTGCTCAAGTTCAAGGAAGGCGAAAATTTTAACCACAGGAATACATCGAGTATTTTGAGGATAGCGCTAAAGCTTCACTATGTGCAAAATGTTGAGCATGACATCCCGCCAATGGCGGGAGGTAAAAGGGGGCGTTTTGCAAAGGTCTCAATATATTGATCACGAAGGGGGAAGAAATGCCATTCTGGAATGTAAGAGAAGAGCTCAGTCAAAAAGAAAGATTGAGGCGTTCTTATTATGAGCTTTTAAGGGATGATCTTGATCAATTCATGGCTCAATATGCTCTTATCGATTCTTATAACAATTTTAGCAAAAACAAAATCGTATATCCATTTGTCGAAAAAAGAGAGTTAAAGCCTCGTGCACGCATTCCTGACCTGGAATACGAACATCATAATAGTTTTCTGGTTATTTTTTCAGAAGAAACCATCCCTTCTGCTCATAAAAAGTATATAAGATTTTTTGATGCAAACAAGACCACCAAAATAAACCTTCTCCAATCGGAGACTCTTCCTCTCTCAGATAAATTCGGTAGAGACCAAAAATTCATGGAATCTGTCCATTTTAATAATTTTATAAAGATTTTACTTCCAATCGATTATGCTCTTCTTATTCAAAGAGATCCAGCCAGCAAGGCAAAGAATAGATATGCCCTTTCCCATTTTCATGTTCGCATCGATTGGCCGATCACAGACGCGGCCGAGGATCTGGCCCAAAGACTTCGCTATATATCAAAGGATATAAAGGATATTTATGAAAAAGGGGAAAAGTATGCAGAGGATATTCAGAAAAAATTTTTTGAGTATTATGGACTTCCGGTTATGGTAGGTGGTAGAAGGACGGCTGCTATTGTTGCAGCTCAGTACATGAAAAGATTTCAGCATATAACCACTGTTTATGCAGGAAGCAGTGAATCTAGGGCATTGATAAGAATTTCTGAAAGAGGAGTTTCAAAATTGGTTCTTTTAAAACTTACAGCCAATGAAATAGATCAGATTGCAGAAGAGAATAATTTCGCCCCGCGTACTTTTAAGAATAATTATATGATAGCACAGAAAGGCAAAGCCGGCATCTTTATTTTTCAGGTTACTTATTCCAATACTAACCATGCCAGGATGCCTGACGACGGAAAGTTACGTGAAATTCAACCTGATTTAAACTGGCTGACAGTGGCTTCACAACATATCCTTCCAAAACCTTACAATGGGAAATATCCGCCGATTTCGATCAATGTGATCTATACGTAAAAAAAAACACAAAAGCACACCTTAGCCACTAAGCTCCCATATCTTTCATCATTGCTATTTCGTCACAGTCTGGAAACTTTACGCACATAATACAATCCGCCCAAATTTTTAGTGGAAGTTCAGATCTGTTTATTTGTTTGAAACCGAAGTTTTTGAAAAAGCCAGGCCGGTAGGTGAGTGTGAAAACTCTTCTTATATTAAAAGATTTTGCATCAGAAAGAGCGGTTTCGGTGAGTCTTGTCCCGATTTTATTTTCCAAATACTCTGGATGTACCGCCAGAGATCTTATTTCAGCAAGATCCTCCCAGCAGAATTGTAAAGCACAACATCCAATAATGCCATTTGCTTTATTATCCTCGTACACCTTAAAATCCCTTACATGATCGTAAAGCACGCTTAAAGGGCGGGGAAGCAACTCTCCTTTTTCACTATATATTTGAAGAAGACTATGGATAGCTTTTACATCTTTAATTGTCGCTTTTCTAATCATAATGATTTTATATCACTTTTAAATCAAAGCCGTAAAGCTCGATTTCAGTTTTATCGTTTTGGTTCTGTTCCTTTTTTAAAAAGTGCTTTTACCGCGTGTGATGAATCTTCAGACGCAAGGAGACCGGTTAGAGGGTCCATCCTTACCAATACTACATCATCCGGAATATCAAAGTATTGATAAGTCTTGTCTTCAAGCGCCTTTTTCATGAACTCAATCCATATGGGCAGGGCTGCCTTGGCTCCAGTTTCCCATTTCCCAAGGGTAGTAAACTCATCTATTCCAACCCATACTCCTGCTGAAATAGATGGTGAGAAACCGACAAAAAGAGCATCTTTAAAATCATTTGTGGTGCCGGTTTTTCCTGCAACAGGATGATTAAGAAACCTTGCTTTTCTGCCTGTACCCTCATTGACCACCCCTTGTAACATGTTTGTCATTATAGCAGCTCCTGCACGAGACATGGCCACTTTTTTTACTGGTCTTGTATGCCATATAATTCGCTCCTTGCGTCCAAGAACTTTCGTTACTCCGAAAGGCTTTATTTGTTTTCCCCGGTTGGGAAACACAGCAAAGGCGGAAACCAGTTCAACAAGTGTTGTTTCTGAAGTTCCGAGAGCAAGGGAAAGATTTGTTGCAAGGGTGGATTCAATACCGAGTAAGTGTCCAAACCGGGCAACCGAAGATGGGCCCAGCATTTCGATTAGCCTGACTGCCGGTATATTTTGGGAGAGTACAAGGGCATTTCTTAGAGTCATTTCCCCTTTATACTTTATGGAAAAATTTTCCGGTCTCCATTCATTTCCTTTGTTAACACCTTTAAAGGCTATAGGGGCATCGAGAATCATCATATTCTGCGGAAAACTTTGTTCAATTGCATGGGCGTAGACAATCGGTTTAAATGCAGATCCGGGTTGTCTTCTTGCAGATGTAGCCCTATTGAAAGGGCTTTTATAATAATCTTTCCCCCCGATCATAGCAAGAATTCCCCCTGATTTTACATCCAAAGCAATAAGAGCACATTGCGGGTATGAATCTATTATTCCTTGCTGTTTCATTCTTTTTTCTAGATAAGGAAGGCCATTTTCCACTGCCTGTTCTGCTGCTTTTTGCAAATCAAAAGAAAGTGTAGTAAATACCGTGAGTCCGCCTTTATAGAGAAGTGATGAGCCCATAGAATTTTCTAAAAATTTCTTTACATAATCCACAAAATATGGAGCTTTTATAAAATTCTTATTTTGCTTTTCGAAATCAATCGATTCTTTAAAAGCGTCGCTATAAGCTACTTCAGTGATAATGCCTGTTTCTTTCATCTGTTTTAAGACAATGTCTCTGCGTTTAATTGATAGATCCTTATTATTCAAAGGTGAGTATCTGGAAGGCGACTTGGGCAAACCTGCAACCAGTGCGCACTCTGTAAGGCTTAGATTTTTAACCGATTTTCTGAAAAATGTTTTAGCAGCAGATTCTACACCATATGCACCGCTGCCAAAGTATACCTGGTTAAGGTATAGTTCCAATATTTCATCCTTTGTATAGCGGCGTTCCAGCTGAAAAGCTAAAATCGCTTCCTTGATCTTCCGTATCAAGGTTTTTCGAGGCGTAAGAAAAAGCGTCTTCGCAAGCTGCTGAGTAATAGTGCTTGCTCCCTCAACAAACTCTCCCGCCCATATATCTTTGATAACGGCTCTTAAGATTCCTTTTAGGTCAACTCCGCTGTGCCGGTAGAAGCTTCTGTCTTCTGTGGCGATCAATGCCTCTTTAAGATAAAAAGGGATATCTTTAAGGAGTACAGGATCCCTCTTTTCTGCAAAAAGTTCCGCAAGGAGCACTCTGTCCGATGAATATATTCGTGTGACGGCAGATGGGTTGAAGGTTTCAAGGGATCGTATCTGGGGCAGGTCGTGAGTAAGTGCAAAAAATGCTCCCACTGTGGTTCCAAAAAATGCGCCGCCTATAAAAATGAGAAAAATGGTAATTTTCTTTTTGTTAAAACGTATTTTACGCATGTTACAAGTTGCAAGTCGCGTGTTTAGTGTTTAGAATTACAAAAAGTCATTTTTTGACTTTTTACGAGACTATTATTATTAATATTACAAAAAAATACATTAGGAGATCTCAGATGACTCAACATCAACACGATAATCATCATGAAACAGAAAGTATTTTATCATTTGATGAAAAAATGATCAAATTACTTGAACATTGGATAAAGCATAATGATGATCATGCAAAAACATACAGGGATTGGGCAAAAAAATCAAAAGATAATAATATGGCTCAAATAGGTTCTTTGCTCGAAGATGCCATCGATATGACAGCAATGATCACCAGGAAGTTTGAAGAAGCTTTAAAACTGGTAGTTTCATAAAAAGTCAGAAAAGTGACCTTCGCTGCTACTCATAATACGTTCAATTGTAATTTTCAAACTCTCTTGCCACGGCTTGGTATTTATTCCGAAATTATTTTTAATCAGCCCACAAGCAAGAGCGGAAAAAGCCGGTCTTTTTGCTGGTGTGGGGTATTCGGCGGTTGTAACAGGTATAATATTTGGTGTTTTAATTAATCCATATCGACTTGCTGTTTCAAATATTTCTACGGCAAACCTGTACCAGGTTGTAATCCCTTCACCGCAATAGTGGTAAGTTCCCCAGTAGACTCCGGAGCCATTTCGAATATATGTCACAACAGCCCAAATAGTCTCTGACAGATCAGCCGCGCAAGTCGGAGATCCATATTGATCATCAACAACTTTTATGGACTTTTTTTCCATTCCCAGTCTCAGCATGGTTTTTACGAAATTATTACCGTGTATTCCATATAACCAGGAGGTTCGAAGTATAATATGTTCCTTTAATTGGATTCTTACTTCATTTTCACCGTCAGCTTTACTTTTTCCATAAATACCCAATGGAGATACCGGGTCTAATTCGTTATACGGAACTGCCCTATTTCCGTCAAAAACAAAATCGGTTGAAATATGAATAAGGGGGGTATTTGTTTTAGCACAAACCTTGGCAAGACTAGCAGGTCCATCTTTGTTCACCGCAAAAGCAAGCACGTGATCTGTTTCTGCTTTATCAACGTTTGTATATGCAGCCGCGTTTATTACAATAGACGGTTTAAAAAGGGCAAATATGTTTTCGATTTGAGCTGTATTTGTGATATCCAGTTCAGGAAGATCAACAGCAAGAATTTCAAAATTACTGTGCTTTTCCTGCTTTGTGAGTTCCCATCCGAGCTGTCCTTTAGATCCGATTGCAAGGATTTTCATTATTTACTCCAAAACGGGAAGTTGTTCGGGAAGAAGATGAGAAAGGGGTGGATGTTGTTTGTCTTTTTTCGAAATTATCGGATCTTTAACCGGCCAGTCAATTCCTATGTCAGGATCAGACCAGATGATCCCTCCTTCATCGTGCGGAGCATAAAAATCGGTGCATTTATATAGGAAATGGGCTGTTTCGCTAAGTACGCAAAAGCCGTGTGCAAATCCTTCCGGTATAAGTACCTGGCGTCTATTTTGATCCGACAAATGAACACCTGCCCACTTTCCAAATGTTGATGAGCCGGGTCTAATATCAACAACCACATCAAATATTTCACCCATGAGTGTCTGGACAAGCTTTGCCTGGGGGTGCTTAATCTGGTAGTGCAAACCTCTTAGGGTACCTTGCGTGGAAAAAGAAAGGTTGTCTTGAACAAAGACTCTATTAATTCCGCATTCTTTATATCTGATCTGATTATATGTTTCCATGAAAAAACCTCGGTTGTCCCTATAAATATCTGGTTCAATAATTAGAACACCTTCAAGTGATGTGAGGATAATCTTCATGACAGCTCCTATGAGACCTTTGCAAAACGCCCCCTTTTGCCCAATTTCTGTGTCAGGCTCAAATTTTCATCCTCAAAATACTCTATGTATTCCTGTGGTTAAAATTTTC
>CAZQOH010000089.1:0-8153 GCA_964594355.1 uncultured Desulfobacterales bacterium | reverse complement strand
TGATAGTCATTTGTTTCCACCTATAACAAAATGGATTGAAAGGGGTTATGAACCTGATAGCTTGGGACGATGGGTAAACGAAAGTGGAGACATCGCATTACCAGTTTATGAAGGAAGAATGATTGGACAATTTGATTTTAGTGAAAATGGTTGGGTATCAGGAAAAGGTCGCACTGCAGTTTGGAGAGAAATTCCTTTTGAAGACAAACAAATTGAACCACAGTTTTTGATGAGCAGGGAAGCCTTTATTGAAGATAATGCAAGTATTGCTGGTTATAAAATACCTGTTATGAACATTTCTTCTGCAACAAATAGCAGAACTGTAATTGCTGGATTTGTTAAGAATGTCCCATGCACTCATTCTTTAAACCCAATAACCCTAACAAATGGTTCTTTGGTTGAATACTTATGTGTTTGTTCCATTTTAAATTCATTTGCCTATGATTATTTAATAAGATTTAAGATGGGTGGATTAAACTTGAGTTTCTTTGTTTTGGAAGAAACAGTATTCCCTGAAATATCACAAAATATTCTAAATAAAATTGCTTTTGAAACCGCCAGATTAGTATTTCTTCATCCGATGTTCATACCTGAATGGGATTCATTAATTAACAAACTAAATCTAAATAGTATTTATTTGGCTACAGAAATAAATGAAAGAAAAAGAATACGATGCATAATTGACTCCTTAATTTTTTATTCATACGGTTTAAATGAAGAAGAAGTAGGTCGTATTGTTGAAGGCAATCCAAAAAACCCAACCGGATTTTTTCGAATTGACAGAAACCTTCCCATAGAACAACGCCAAACTACCTTAACCCTGGAAGCCTTTAAACATTTAAAGGAAGTGGGCTTGGAACGGTTCTTGGAAGAAGGTTGGGAACTGCCGGACTATGTAACAGAGTTTGACCGCCCCGGCATTAAAATCTGGGAACCGGAAGGGGGCTGGAAAAAAGCCTGGGCAGAAGCCAAAGCCCTACTCACAGAAGAAGAATGGAAAGAGTTTACAGGAGAATCGGCTGTTTCGACAGGCTCAACAACCGAACAGCAGGAAGAAGAGCCAAAGCAAGTGGGGTTGTTTTAGGAATGGATAAGTTTGACTACATTGGGTTTCTTAACTGCTCTTCTGAAGATGAAGTAAAAAAGGCAATCACTGCTTGGAGTTCTAATTCAACCAACGAAGATAAATTCATTAGGGTTGCTATATTAGATTTACATGCACAAGTAGAACGGGTTTTGAAAAAAGTTTTATACGAAACACTTGTTGACATTATGCCACTTTACGACGATGACCAAGATGAGCAAAATCTCAATGAATTACAAAAGGTAATTAAAAAGCAGAACTTCTTTAATACTCTTACGCTTTTAAAACCCAGCCTAAAAGCATTTGGTTCACCCGAATTTGATTATTTGCAGCCGATTAATGATTGCAGAAATCAAGTTGCGCATGGTGACATTGACAATGTAAAATATTTTAATAGAAATCCATTTGAAGATGCAGATTGTCTTGCACACCTTTTTACTGATTGTTGGGGTGTGAAACAATCACTTACAAAATTCATTGATCGTATGATTTTGGATCCAAGAGCAAAATGTAAAAACTATGAAAAAGAGTATTTAGAAAGCATCGGGATAAAAATTAAGGATGATAAATAATGGCCATAAATCCAATCACATTTGCAAATAGAGTTAATCGGCAGTTTTTACGTTATCAGATGACGGCTTTTCCGTTATCTGATCAACGCATTGCAGATCAAGCGAATACACAGATATTAGGTGAGCATGGTAGTTCGCCTTTGGTAAAAGGGCCTTATGTGTCACTGTCCAGAGCATATAAAATGGGACCAGCAATTACTGATTTAATAGAAGATGGGAAATTGCATTCTGCTATCCGTGGCATCGCAAAATATCCCAATGTATTTAAGCATCAGGTCGAAACCTTGGATGCGGTACAATCCGGGAATCATATAATAGTTTCTACCGGAACAGGTTCGGGAAAGACAGAAGCATTTTTATATCCGATTCTCAATGATTGTTTGAAAATGAGAGACGCCGGAGAAAAAGATGGTGTAACAGCAGTGATTGTTTACCCTATGAATGCTTTGGCCACAGACCAATTGGATCGTTTGCGAGAAATGTTAGCAGGAACAGGCATCAGTTTTGGTATGTATGTGGGAAGCACACCCTACAATGAAAGTGCATTGAGTTATCAGGTTCGCCCCAAAGGTAATTCCCGGGATGACTATGAAAAAAAGCGAAGAGAAATTCTTCAGAATAAATCCACAGAAGTTGTCTGTCCATTTGAAGAACGAATCACAGAACAGGAATTGGCAGATAAACCACCAAGGATATTATTAACCAACTTTAACCAGTTAGAAATATTGCTCACTCGGGGCAGAGATTTAGGGATGTTTAGGGATGCTCCATTAAAATATTTGGTTTTTGATGAGGCACATACCTACACCGGTGTAAAGGGATCAGAAGTATCGATTTTAATTCGCCGTTTAAGGGCATTTGCAAAGAAAACTTCAGATGAAGTAACCTGTATTGGTTCATCCGCTACTATTTCAGATCGGGATGATCCACAAGCAGCTCAAACATTTGCCAGTCGTTTTTTTGGTATAGATAAAGACAAAGTAGCTCTGGTTGAAGAGTCGTATGAGGATGAAAAATGGGCGTCTATTTTATACCCCCAACCTTTATTTACAGGCGATGGTGAAAAATTATTAGAAGAATTATTATCTGCGTTAGATGATGAAGATCCAACTAAAATAGGTGAGTGTGCATCCAAGTTTACAGGGCATGAATTTTCATTGTCGGATAATTGGCAACAGGATTTGAATGAACATTTTCGCTCGTCCAAGTATGTCAAATTATTATTCCAACACTTGCAGGAAGCAACTCATATCGATGAAGCAGTAGAAATACTTCACGATGCTTTGGACCGAGATGAAATAGACAAAGAAGCCGGAACAATAGAATTGCTGGCTATGCTGGCATTATGCGGAGCAGCTATCAAAGATGATGATGCGTTGCTAAAACCTAAATTACACTTTTTTGTTCATGGACTCCAGGGAGCGGTGGGTGTTTTAGATAAAAGCGATGGCGATTTGACTGATGTCCATTTTTACATGTCCAGGGAGCGTGCCGAAGAAGAGAATAAAGATCGGCTTCCCCCAGCATTTTATTCTGTTTCTACCTGCAGGGTTTGCGGTCAGCACGCAATGGAAACATGGTTAAAAGAATTAACACTTGAAGGCAAAGATGCAACAGGTGGCGATGCAGAAGGCGATAATGTTTATTGGCTACCAACACCAGATCAAAGTGGAACACGAATTCTATTTACGAACCGTTTTACCGTTGCAGAAGATGATCCTGATGCATCTGTTGAAGCACAAATTGCCCGAAGAACTCTTCTCATGTATGCATGCCCATTTTGTGGATCGTTTCACCAACACGAAGGTGATACCTGTGCGAATGACCACTGTGCAAGGTCGGTAAAATTATTACCGATTTCAATTATTCTTCCCCAAAAGGAAGGGAGTCATTTAGTTAGTTGCCCGTCCTGTAACACCAAGCCATTTAGGATTTCTGGTCGTGAAGTGGAAGCTTTTAGAAACTTGCGTGCTGTTACTGTGGCAGATGTTCATATTTTGGCACAGGATATGTTAAATGCAGACCCGTCTGATGATGAGCGCTTAATCGTGTTTTCTGATAATCGGCAAGATGCGGCTTTTCAAGCAGGTTGGATGCAAGATCATGCCCGATTGTTTCGTTTTAGACACTTGATATATCACTTTTTAGAAAGCCAGGATAAACCGGTATCAATAAATGAGATAGAAAATTATTTGGTGGGATTGTATCGAACGGATAAGCAGCTTATCAAGGCTCTTTGCCCAGAAGTATTTCATACACATACTCCTCAATATTTTGGGACAACGACAGAACAGACTTTAGCAAAATATATTCGATTACTTCTTTTACAGGAATTTAACCGTCCATTTAAACATTCCCGGTCATTAGAGACTTGGGGATTGATGAAAGTCGTTTATGCGAAGGTTAATAACAAGAGCCGCGATATACAAGAGTGGGCGGACGAGTTTAATTTCACGCCTGAAGAATTGGTTTTGGGCATTGAAAAATTATTAGATATGTGGCGCAGGAATGGACGAATGCTTTATGATGAACGGGAACCAATTTTTAGCCATTATTGGAATCCGGGAGATAAGGAAGTTGCAAATGGGTTTTTGCCTTTGATTGACTTTCCCCCGAAAGGAATAAAGTTTACACGGGGTGGTGCTGACAAAGAAAAATTCGTTGCTCAAGTTGTTTCAAGTGGTGGCATTACATTAGCTATAGGCTTTGTCCGAAAATGGGGATTGGACCCTGAACGAACGAATGAATTTCTTGAAAAATTATGGGATTGGTTAAAAGACAATCAATTAGTAACACAAGTTCAGTTACGATCCAACATTGGGAATCCATTGAATGGTTGTGGGGGTGTTTATCAAATTAATTCAGCTATGTTAGGATATGAAACCCAGATGAAGCAGTATCAATGTAACACCTGTCACCGCAATCATAATAGTTTAACACCCGGACAAGTATGTTCAACCCATCATTGTCGGGGGCATCTCACTCAAATTGAAATATCTGAAGATGACTATAATATTTCCACCCTTTTAAATCCATTTAAGATGGTCATGGCACAGGAACATTCTGCACAAGTTCCAACCCAAACACGGGAAACGGTAGAAAGAGAGTTTAAAAAATCGAATGGTGATGTGAATACGCTTGTAGCAACACCAACACTTGAAATGGGTGTGGATATTGGTGACTTGGACATGGTTTTATTAAGGAATGTGCCACCGCTTACGGCAAATTATTGGCAGAGAGTTGGTCGTGCTGGTCGTAGGCATCGTATGGCTGTGTTATACACTTATTGCCGCAACAGCAATCATGATAATTACTTTTTTGATGAACCTTATCGTCTTTTAAGGGCTCCAGTCAAACCACCAAGGTTTAATCTTAAGAATAGGGTTATGATTCAGAAACATATCCACGCTGCCATTTTATCATTTCTAATTCGTGAGAATGGGGAAATGCCGGAAGATTTTCCAACATTTGTGGATGGCTATTTGTTTGAAGAAAATGGTCGTTACCGATCAAAGCCAAAAGATGTCTTTTCCTATGGAGATTTGACTGCAAACTTCAAAGATGAATTACTTGAATACTTGGAGGGATTATTTACACAATATTGGCCGGAGGATGCTCAAGATGAAGTAACATCTGAAATATTACAAGGGATTATTTCTAATGCATCAAATGAATTACAAGAAGTGGTGAACCGATTATTTCAACGTATGCAATGGGCAAGATCAACACAGGAAATGATTAATGAAAAAGAAAGAGGTCGACCGTTAATTCCATCAGAAGAAAGGTTAAGAAAACGGTGTAGTGATTTCATCCGCTCTCTAAAAGAAAATAGTGCCAATAGTTATACGCTTACTGTCCTTGCATCAAACGGGTACCTACCCGGATATGGAACTTACTCTGGGAGTATTGTAGGCAGAGCAGAAAGATTCAAAACAACAACAGGACAATCAATATTTGATTTTGAGTTAAACAGACCACCATCAATGGCTATTAGAGAATTTGTTCCAGGGAATTTGATTTATGCCAATTCAGGACGATTCCAAATTGGTTTATTCCACCTTCCCATCGACCATGACCAAACACATGGTGAAAGATATGTTATTCATCCAGAGTCAGAAGTGATTGAGATTATAGGGCAAGGTGAAGGTTATGGCGATACAGATACAGTTAGTCTTTCTGCAATCGCAACATCCGATGTGGATTTGACTTACGTATCCCGGATCAGTGATGAAGAAAAACTGCGTTTTGCATTACCCGTTAAAATTATGGGTTTGAGAAAACAAACTCACCGTGGCGGGAAATCATATAGTATTGGTCATAATACAGATCTACATCACTTAATGGGTCAGGATGTTCGATTAATTAATGTGGGGCCATCTGATAGAGTCGCAAAAGGAGATTATGGGTTTTGGATTTGCGGTATTTGTGGTGGAGTTCGTTCACCCTATTCTGTTGATTCAGTTGTTGAACAGTTTTTAGAATACCATAGGGATAAATGTGGGAAACAACCTGAACCCATTGGGTTATCAGCAGATGTAACAGTCGATGGATTATTGATTAAGAAAATGCCGGGGCTCAATACAGCCATTAACTTGGGTGTCATTTTGAAAAAAGCAGCTGCAAATGTCATAGAAATGGATGTAGAAGATTTACAGTATTTATTTTTTCCGCAAAATGAAGATGAAGTGGATTTATTTCTTTATGATCCAATGCCTGGGGGGTCAGGTCTGTTGAAGCAGATAATTGAAGACTGGGATAAAGTTCGCAACGAAGGACTTAAGATAACCGGAGAATGCAAACAACAATGTGAAACTGCTTGTTATGAGTGCATGAAATCCTATCGGAATGTGTTTTACCATGAAATACTTGATAGGCGCCGAGCATCAGAAATACTTGGAGATTTGGAAACAATCGAATTCAGTCATGATATTCCAGAAAATATAATCGAAGAAGATGGTGTTGGTGAAAATACTCTCCCTTCGGAAGAACGGTTAGAGAACATACTTTCAAATGAGGGATTCCCCCAGCCAACAAAGCAGCATTCAATACCACTTACGGTTGATGGATTTCCAACTTTAAAAAGGACAATACCGGACTTTGTTTACATCGAAAAGAAAATAGCGATTTATTTAGATGGTATGTCTGGACATTTACATGGGAATCCAGCTACAGAATTAGTTGATAGATTGATAACAGATATGCTTGATGAGTTGGGTTGGAAAGTCATCCGAATTCAATACCCAGAATTAAATGACTCACAAGTAATGAGTATTTATTTTAGACAATTGGCAAGAGCTTTAAAAAAATAATAGGAGGTTAACAATGTCATTATGGTTAGTAAGAGCAGGAAGTCATGGAGAACATGAGCAGAAAATTCTTGATGATAAAAAATTATATTTAACGTGGGATAATCTGAATCATGATTTGAGCAAACTCAAATCAAAAGATGATTTAAGAACTTTTTTACAAGATTTATATCCCGATTCTTTCCGATCATCAATCATAAATCAAAGTGGACAAATATGGGCGTTTAGCCATCGTATTCAAAAGGGTGATTGGGTTGTTCTTCCTAGTAAACATAAGCCTGCCATACATATTGCTGAAGTAAGGAGTGATTATTCTTACGACCGGAATGCATCGGACCCATATTATCATTCTTTAGATGTGAAGTGGATACAATTGGATATCCCTCGAACTAATTTTGATCAGGATATTTTGTATTCTTTTGGTGCCTTTATGACCGTTTGCCAGATCAAACGAAATGATGCTGAAAAACGTCTAATTGAAATGTCTAAGAATGATTGGAAAACGACAAAAATAAAGAAAGTAGATTTATCAGAACTTTCTATTGATGACGATGTAAGCGATGAAGATGGCCTTGCAGATTTGGAACAGATTGCACAGGATCAAATAGCCCGACTAATTATTGCCAAATTTAAAGGACATAAGATGGCTCGATTAGTCAATGGGATTCTTCAGGCTGAGGGTTATACTACATATGTTAGTCCACCAGGACCGGATAAAGGGATAGATATTCTTGCTGCACCCGATGCCTTGGGTTTTGGTCAGCCAAGAATCTGTGTTCAAGTAAAATCATCGGATTCACCAGTTGATAGACCTACGCTAGATCAGTTAATTGGTTCTATGGCAAATGTTCAAGCTGAGCAGGGATTACTCGTGTCATGGGGTGGATTTAAGAGTTCTGTTGAAAAAGAAGAAGCTGCACAGTTTTTCAAAGTTCGACTATGGGATAGAGATGATTTAATAAGACATCTACTAATTCAGTATAACAACCTTGATGATGAATTAAAGGCTGATTTGCCATTAAAACGAATCTGGACTGTAGCTACAAGTGAAAGTGAAAAAGGGTAAAGGAATCTCCAATGGGGTAACACAAATCAGACTTCAATTATTAGTTCTCATATTACTAATCTATTCAAACCTCTGGTCTCAATCCATTGGCCTGCCTAATTACACCCAGTCCGACCAGATAATAT
>CAZQOH010000088.1:0-8242 GCA_964594355.1 uncultured Desulfobacterales bacterium | reverse complement strand
TAATTACAGTCGGCGGCTAGAACGTGAGTTGGAAACAGGTCTCTAACGCACAAAACAATGTTAGATTGAATCTAAACCTGAGATGAGAGAATCCTTATGGTTACCCAAAAGTCAGAGAAGACAGAAAGTTCCTTGGCAACTGATGCCATTATCGAAATTGTCGAAATGCATAAGTGGTTTGGCGATTTTCATGTTCTGCAAGACATTAACCTTACGGTCAAAAAACAGGAACGTATCGTTATCTGCGGACCTTCCGGATCCGGTAAATCCACCCTGATCCGATGTATCAATCGTCTTGAAGAACACCAACGGGGCAAGATTATCGTAGACGGGATCGAGTTGACCAACGACTTAAAAAATATCGAGAAAATTCGTGCAGAAGTCGGTATAGTATTTCAACACTTTAATCTTTTTCCCCACCTGAGCATTGTTGATAACCTTGCCTTAGGACCTATATGGGTCAGGAAGACCCCCAAGAAAGAAGCAGAAGAAACAGCCATGTACTTTTTGGAAAAAGTACATATTGCCGAGCAGGCACAAAAATTTCCAGGGCAGCTTTCCGGGGGTCAGCAGCAGCGGGTTGCCATTGCCCGCAGTCTCTGTATGGCGCCAAAAGTGATGCTATTCGACGAACCCACTTCTGCACTTGATCCTGAAATGATCAAGGAAGTGCTGGATGTTATGATCGACCTTGCTCAAGAAGGTATGACCATGATAGTCGTCAGTCACGAAATGGGTTTTGCCAAGAGCGTGGCCCACAGAGTGCTTTTCATGGACTATGGTCAAATCGTGGAAGGAAACACACCTGAGGAATTTTTTGAAAATCCGCAACATGAACGGACCAAGCTTTTTCTCAGTCAGATATTATGAGACCTTTAAAAAAACCCCCTTTTGTCCAATTTCTGCGTTAGGCTCAAATTTTAATCCTCAAAATACTCAATGTATTCCTGCGGTTAAAATTTTCGCCTGCCTTGAACTTGAACAAAATTGAGCATTTTTCAAAGGTCTCATTATAAAATATCATGTCTTTTGGGTAATATAAATGTCTCTTTTAGGATATGGTATCTCAACCCCCTCTTTATCAAATGCCTCCTTTACCTTGTCTGTTACATAAGAAATAGTATCCATTCGCTTACGGGCATCATTAATCCACACTCGAAGCTGAAGATCTACTGAAGATTCACCAAAGTTTCTAACAACAGTTTTTGGAGGCGGATCTTTTGCAATCCATTCGGATGAATCCACAACTTTAAATATTATATCTTTGGCTTTTTTTATATCTGCGTCATAAGCAACACCAATATTGACTCTGATCCTTATCTTTGATGAGGTTATCGTGTAGTTAACAATATCCCTTTTCATGATTTCATTATTAGGTATAATTATTACAATATTATCTGTTGTTTTAATTTTAGTGGCTCTAAGACCGATATCTGTAACATCCCCCCAAGTGGAGCTTCCTGTTGGGGCACCCCACACTTCGATTCGATCACCAATTTCAAATGGACGATCAATAATCAGTAATACTCCGGCAATAAGGTTTGAGAGTGTATCTTTAGCGGCAAAACCGATGGCAATACCTGCCACACCGGCGCCGGCGATAAAGGGCATGATATTTACACCTAAAATGTCTAAAGCCATAATTATCGCTATTGCATAAACAATAACGCCTGCAAATTTATTAAGAAGGTCGAAGATAATATCATCAATCTTGGTTTCCGTTTTGTTTGCTAAATTTTTCTTTAAATAGTTGAGTGTAATGATAAGAAAATTTTTTATAGGTGCTGATAGAAGTATAATAAAAAGAGCATAAAATAGCTTTTCGATAAAATGTGCATTAAAAATCCTGATGAGATACGAACCCGTTACAAGAAACAAGACATATATGAAAGCCTTGCGGGTAATATTAAAAATTTGATCGTTAATCTGCACAAATTCATATTTTGTTACTCTTTTTTTGACGGAATTAAGTATTCCATGGAAAATAAACCAAATTATAAATGAACCGGCTATAGCAGCCATAGCCTTATATATAATATGGAGGTAATCCGCTTTTCCATTAAAAATTGATTTGAGAATATCAAAGAAAGCATACAAATTATCCATAAAACACCCCTCTATTTTTTAATGAGATTATATCTTTATGGTCTTTTGCTATAAATAGATTCCTTATATCATTCCAGTCAAGACATCTATATATCAGTTTCGCCGAATCCGGATTAGAAAACTGAGAATTTCTATTCCAGGGCCGATCAAACAAAGCAACAGGTAAGTTCATATTACAGGAGAGAAATTTTGCCATATCACTTGAATCTTCGATGGCAAAACAAAAGTTCATATCGGAAAGTTCTTTCAGCGTTTTTACAAAAGGGTAAGAAGCGTTTGATGATTCACGTGAATATTTATCGACAAATAAGAGACAGTTGTACGGGATATGATAATTATTAAGCCACTCTTCCGTCAACTTTTGGACAGAGGGTGGACGTCCGGTTACTACAACAATTTCATATCCAATAGAAATAAATTTAGAAAGTGAATCTATTGCTCCATCAATCGGCGTAAATTTACTGATAATTTGAGGGGAATGAACTATATACATAAATTCTGCTAATTCACTTTGATTTAAACCCAAGGACTTCCCAAGATCAAAAGAAGTAATTTCTTCAAAGGAAACCTTTTTGCCAAAATATCGTTCGAGAAGTCTTGGATATATAATCGTTGTATCTGATAGAACATCATCAATATCAACATATACTTGACGAGCTAAATCCAATAATCTTCCCCCTTATCTTTTTAAGTTCCGGTTTTATTCTTTTTTATTGTTTTTTCGGATTTATTTGGGATTTTCGACATTATGTATTCAGCCAGTGTCGTAATTGTAAGGGCGGGATTTACGCCTAGATTGACAGGAACATTAGAGCCGTCCACAACGTAAAGATTTGAATAACCGTGGATTTCACCTTTAAAATCTACCACCCCTTCTTTTACAGTTTCGCCCATAACGGCTCCACCCAGAATATGCGCGGTAGTTGGTATGTCAAAAAGGACTTCCGGCCATGAATTCAAAGGTTGACCGTTTATTCTTTTCCCCATACGTCTTGCAATTTCATTTGCAATAGGAATATAAGAAGGGACTTTCACGGCTCCCGGTGCCAGCCTGGAATTTATAGTCCGCTTGCCAAGACGCCACCAACGCCGCTTGTAATCCAATCGCATATAATTTTCCAGAGTCTGCATAACTAAAAGAATAGGTGTTCGTGCTGCCCAGCCGAAAGGCCATAATGACTTCAAAAAGGCCCACGGATGTTTAATAACAATGCCAAGAAAACGTATTGCACGTGGAATACTCCCACTACCATCTGTAAGTGGAACCGATAGAAGCCCCATAAGGTCGGAACCTTTATTAAATCGTACAATTTCAACGTGGGTATTTTTGTCCGGATAAATACCTGAGGTAATAGAGATTTGATCTGAATAGTCGGCATGTTTGTCATTGGATGTAACACCGACCAAAGCTTCAGAGTTAGTATGAATGTAGTTCCCTAATTGTGGGGAAAGGTTTGGCAGCAAGCCTCTGCTTTTGCAATCCAGAAGTAATTTCACAGAGCCCATCACCCCACCGCTAAACACAACACCTCGAGTCAGAAAACTTCTTTTTTGGTGGCGTAAACCTGTTGACTTTTTGGCAAGAACTTCATAGCCGTCATCAAAGGGTCTTATACCGGTAACTTCGGTTTCAGGGAGAATCTCAACACCTTGTTTATGTTCTGCTAAATAAAGGTAATTTTTATCTAATGTGTTCTTTGCACCAACAGGGCACCCAATCATGCAGGCGCCGCAAAAGGTGCAGCCTTTTCTTTTAGGGCCGTCCCCATTGAAGTAAGGATCAGGAACGGTCTTGTCCGGTTCTCCGAAGAAAACGCCCACATCGTTGATGTGAAAGGTATCCTCACCAAGGATTTCCTTTCCGATTTCCGCCAGGATTTCATCCGCCTTTCCTATCGACGGACTGGGATTCGCTCCTAACATGCGTTTAGCAAGATCATAGAAAGGTTCTAAGTTGGCTTTCCAATCGCCTGGTCCCCATTCAGGTTTTTTAAAAACTTCATCAGGCGGTACGAGTAGCTGATTGCAATAATTGAGACTTCCACCGCCTACACCTGTACCATGTAAAACAAAAACGTGTCTTAGCAATGAAAGAACCCATATGCCATTAAGCCCAAGTTGAGGTATCCACAAACTTTTCCTGAGATTCCAGTTAGTCGGTGGAAAATCTTCACACCGATAGCGTTTACCTTTTTCCAGAACCAGAACCCGGTAACCTTTCTCAGCTAAACGGAGCGCGGAAACTGAACCGCCAAAGCCTGAACCAATTATTATATAGTCATATGTTTTCAAATCATTTAAAACCAATAACAATTAACAAATAACTTCTGTTTTAGCTGTTTACCATCTTATCTCTACATTTGCAACATCCGGATAATTTTGTTGAAATAAGGACTTTAATCTTCTACTATTCCGAATTGACATATTGTTGCATTTCGTATATACATTTTATCATAAAATTAAAATTTTTTCTTTAACTAGTAGGATAAACATGCGAGATTTTCAAATGAACCCTAAGTCTGAAATCGATGAATTACATAGAATTAAAATCGAAAACCTACATATTAAAGATACGATTGTTGCGCTACGAGAGAAATTAGAGAGACAAAAGATCGAAAATGAAGAAAGAATACAGAATTCCCTTGCCGGCGCAAATAATGAGATTGTTCAACTCAAAGATACAATAACCGCTATGCGTCATGAAATGGAAAATATGAAATTTGAAAAAGCCGAAAATATGCAGAAAGACCTTAGCATTACTAAAAATGAGATTGTACGGCTCAAAGAAACAATAACTGTGTTACGTGACGAATTGGAACTCAAAGAAATTACCTATAAAGAAAATATACAAAAAATAAGGCAGAATGCAGTAGATGAGGGGAAACAACTCAAAAAGATGATCAGTGTTCTGCGCGAGAGTCTGGAGAAACGTGATGAAAAGTAGCCCTAACCAAAAACAGAGTACAAAACCTGTTCGGAGCAAATTTTCAACTAGTAAGGGGATAAAACTCCAACAGGTGGAGATGCTGCTCAACCTTTCAAAAAAAATGGCAGCTGTTGAAACACTGGATGAAGTTCTCGAGACACTCGTGAACATCACTATTTCAGAGTTGAATGCGGATCGAGGAACTATATTTTTAAACGATAGTAAAACCGACGAATTGTATTCCCGAATCGCCTTGGGAAATATTGAACGAGAAATCAGAATTATGAATGACAGCGGTTTAGCCGGCTATGTATTCACGACCGGTAAGAGTCTGACTATTCATGATGTTTATGCAGATGACCGTTTCAACCGAACCGTTGACGAACAAACCGGTTACATCACCAAATCCATCCTTTGTGTTCCGATTAAGACAGTTAATGGTGAAATTATTGGTGCTGCCCAAGCTCTCAACAAAAAAAAAGGAAGATTTACCAAGAAAGACATGTTGCTCCTTGAAGCCATGACCATGCAGGCTGCAATCTCTCTACAAAGCACACAATTCGTTGAACAAGTGAAGAGGTCACGGTTGCAGGAGATGGAATATTTTGATGTTGTTTCTGATTTAATTTCTGAGATTGACCTGGGGGTTCTTTTACAAAAGGTTATGGCTGAGGCAACCAAAATACTCAACTGTGAACGCTCGACTCTCTTCATTAATGATGAGAAAACAAATGAATTGTTTTCACAGGTGGGCGAGGGATTAGGCGCAACGCAAATCCGTTTTCCCAATCATCTGGGTATCGCAGGGACCGTCTTCACCTCCGGGGAATCAATTAACATTCCACATGCATATGCGGATCTCAAGTTTAACCCGGGCTTTGATAAAAAAACAGGTTTCTTTACACGTTCCATTCTATGCGTTCCTGTAGTCAACAAAGACGGTAAAACGATTGGCGTAACCCAGGCGCTCAACAAACACGGAGGCCCCTTTTTGGATGAGGATGAGTCTCGTCTGAAGGCTTTCACAGCCCAGATTTCCATCGCTCTTGAGAACGCGAAGCTTTTCGATGATGTCCAAAACATGAAAAACTACAGCGAGAGTATGCTGGAGAGTATGTCGAACGGTGTGATTACCTTGGATGAAGAAGAAAAAATCATTACTTGTAATGCGGCAGGCTTGAGGATTATGAAGATTTCAGCGGAGGATATTATAGACCGGCATTCAACTGATTTTTTCACTGGCGCCAATGCATGGGTTTTAAAGAGAATTCAACGAGTTGAGGAGACCCAGGAATCCGACATTACCATGGATGCGGATTTCGAGTTCGAAGGGGAAGAGTTGTCAGTAAATTTGACAGTCCTACCCTTAATTAGCGTGGATCAAAAGAAACTCGGGTCAATGATTATGATTGAGGATATCAGCAGTGAAAAGCGTATTAAATCTACCATGTCACGATATATCGACCCAGCGCTTGCAGACCAACTCATGGAAAAGGACAAAGACATTCTAGGCGGCAAAAGTACTGCCGCTACAATGCTTTTCTCAGACGTTCGTGGTTTTACCACATTGACCGAGGAACTTGGCGCGCACGGAACCGTCTCATTATTGAACGAATATTTCACAATTATGGTGGAATGTATACAACATGAAGGAGGTATGCTTGATAAATTTATTGGAGACGCTATTATGGCCGCATTTGGTATGCCGATCGCTCATGACGACGACGAGGATAGGGGAGTTCGTGCGGCTATTTCCATGATGACCGATCTGAACGAGTGGAATACAAAGCGTTTGGCAGACGGTAAAAAGCCGGTTAAGATTGGTATTGGAATTAATACTGATATGGTTGTTTCGGGTAACATCGGTTCACCAAAACGGATGGATTTCACGCTGATAGGAGACGGCGTGAACCTTGCCGCCCGCCTGGAGAGCGCATGCAAACAATATTTCGCAAGTATTCTTATCAGTGATAATACTTATAAGAAATTAAAGGGTACTTACCGCATCCGTGAAATAGACCGCGTTGTGGTAAAGGGCAAAACCAAGCCGGTTGTCGTTTATGAAGTTCTCGATTACCACAACGACGAGACATTTCCCAGTGTAATGTCGGCAGTCAACCATTTCAATCATGGTATAAAGCTTTATAGAGAAGGCAAGTGGGACAAGTCTATTGAAGCATTCAAAGAGACACTTAAACTCAATCAGAAAGACAACCTTTCAAATATGTATATTGAGAGATGTACGAATTTGAAAGAAAATCCGCCTGAAGGCGAATGGGATGGCGTTTGGAGAATGTCAACAAAGTAAAGAATCTGGTTCCAAATATACTTAAAACGGTATTATTTTGAGCATTTTTCAAAGGTCTCACAGTATAGAATCAGTTCTCTTTGTTTCTACTAGGGGTGTTGGCTGCACCCATCTGTTTTTTTGCCCATCGTAAAACCATTTGTCCGGAAAACCATGGCGTAGGACAAAAGCGGGGTTTTCCGCCCAAAGAATAAGTTTTTCGTACGCCCCCTGAACTTTTCTAAATATTGAGGCATCACCTCCGAGGTCAGGATGATGTTCTTTTGCCTGGTTACGATAGGCGCTTTTAATTTTCTTTTGCAATTGAGGAGAATCCAATTCTGATCTACTTAGCTTAAGATGAATGACAGATGCGCCTTTGGTGGCTGGAATTTTAATTTCATGTGGTTTGATAGATTCTATTTGGTTATTATTCCTATTCGCCTGTTTTAAGATATGGCGGGAGGCAACGTAATTTTTATTAGTTCGTTTTTTCTCAGACCACCATGCATTCCCCAGTAAGTTTGCCATTTTACAGAAATCTTCAGCAGGTTCTTTGCCATTACAACGGGGATAAATATAGCTGAATATCTCCTTGGAACCATAAGGGAGTATGTCCATAATTATATTCTTTTCAGTAAAATAGAAAGTTGCATAACGCGTATTTAAAGCTTTTAGTAAACCGGTTCTCAAATTAAGTTTGTATCTAAGCCTTTGGCGGCAGTCGATAGAACAATATCTGCGTGTACCCATATTTTCCGTTGTACCGCATGATAAGCAAATGCTTTCATTCTTATTTTTATGCCCGGATGTGTTTCTCTTTAAGACTTTTTCCATGATTTCAAATCATAAAAAGATGCTAAATTTAATTATAGTGTTTGCCAAAATAACGTTCCGTTTCAAAGAATGTATGCAGCGTCTGA
>CAZQOH010000087.1:0-8321 GCA_964594355.1 uncultured Desulfobacterales bacterium | reverse complement strand
TGTTTACCTTTCACAAAAAACCAATAACAATTAACAAATAACGGATACCGTCTAATTGAGTTTCTGCTTAATTAGAATATTATTCTTTCATAAGAGTTATATCTAATCCCAAACTTTGCAATTCCTTTGTCAGAACCTTGAAAGATTCAGGTATGCCAGGTTCTAATATATTTTGACCTTTTACAATCTTTTCATACGTGCGTGTTCTTCCAGCCATATCATCCGACTTTACAGTTAAGAATTCCTGTAGAGCATGAGCCGCTCCATACGCCTCCATAGCCCAAACCTCCATCTCACCAAGACGCTGGCCCCCAAACTGGGCTTTACCACCAAGAGGCTGCTGAGTTACAAGTGAATAAGGTCCAATGGACCGAGCATGCATTTTATCGTCAACAAGATGATGAAGTTTTAACATATACATTGTGCCGACAGTAATTTTTTCGTTAAAAGGTTCTCCTGTCTGTCCGTCATATAACGTTGCCTGACCGGATGGACAAAGTTTCGCCTCGGTAAGGAGTGCCTTTATTTCATCCTCTTTAGCACCGTCAAAAACAGGAGTGGCCATGTATACCCCATTCTTATAACTCTCAACAATTTTGCTTAGTTCTTCATCGTCTGTCTTATTAATCATCTGCTGTAGTGACGAATCAGAAAATATCCGCTTCATTTTTCTTCGAATTTCCTTAAACTTGCATTCTCTTAGCAAGCTGTTGAGTTGTACACCAAGACCTTTTGCAGCATAACCTAAATGAATCTCAAGAATTTGTCCTACATTCATTCGAGAAGGTACACCTAAAGGATTTAGGACCATATCAACCTGAGTTCCATCTTCGAAATAAGGCATATCTTCCTGGGGTAGAATTCTTGAAACCACACCCTTGTTGCCGTGGCGACCTGCCATCTTATCACCGACTGAAAGTTTCCGTTTCATTGCCACGTAGACTTTAACCATCTTAATTACACCGGAAGGAAGATCATCACCTCTTTCGTATTTGCTAATCTGTTGATTATAAACCATCCTGCAAAGTTCACGTTGGTCTCTGTATTTCTCAAGGATATCATGCACCTGTTCGGTTAGTTTTGGTTCCTTCAATACAATGCCTTCAAGCTGAGTCGCGGGGATATTTTCAAGCATATTTGAATCTATTTTACTATCCTTTGGAATCAGAATCTTATTGCCCTTTTTCAAAGATGCGTAGCATTTCTTGCCTACTAAGATTTCGCTAAGCTTCTTGTGAACCAATTCTTCATTAACAGCAAGTTCATCATTTTTATCTTTTTCAAGAGCGGCAAGTTCTTCATCTTCGATTAAGCGTGTGCGGTCATCCTTTTCAATACCTCTTCTTGAAAATACCTTGGCATCTATAACAATTCCTTGCCCACCCGGCGGCACACGCAATGAAGTATCTTTTACATCTCCCGCTTTTTCACCGAAAATGGCACGAAGAAGTTTCTCTTCAGGTGAAAGCTGAGTTTCACCCTTTGGTGTAATCTTTCCTACCAAGATGTCCCCTTGTACAACTTCAGCACCAAGTCGAATAATACCGCTTGCATCCAGATCTTTTAAAGCTTCATCGCCAACATTAGGAATGTCTCTTGTAATCTCTTCCTTTCCAAGCTTGGTGTCTCTAGAAACAATTTGAAATTCTTCAACATGAACGGAAGTATATACTCCGTCTCTAACAAGTCTTTCGCTTACTAGAATCGAATCTTCAAAATTATATCCACCCCATGGCATAAATGCCACAGTTACATCCTTGCCAAGAGCGAGTTCGCCTTTTTCGGTTGCCGGTCCGTCTGCAATTATATCTCCAGCCTTTATATGTTGACCCTTTTTTACTATTGGTCGGTGGTTAAAGCATGTATTCTGATTGGATCGAATGAATTTTGATAGATTGTAAATCGTAACATTTTTTTCTAAACTGTCGGTGTTGTTGTCCACAGGATCATGTTTTAGTACAATACGAGAAGCATCAACTTCCACCGCCACAGCATCACGGTTAGCGACTATTGTAACTCCTGAATCCTTTGCTACAACACCTTCAATACCTGTTCCGACTAAGGGAGCCTCGCTTACTATTAAAGGTACTGCTTGGCGCTGCATATTTGATCCCATCAGTGCTCTATTCGCATCATCGTTTTCCAAAAATGGAATAAGTGACGCAGAAACACTCACAAGTTGATTTGGAAAGATATCCATCAGTTCGATATCCTCCTTATCAACCATCATAAACTCGCCGGCTACCCTCGATGTTACAAGTGGATTGACATATCGCCCTTTATCATCAATAGGAGCATTAGCCTGAGCAATCGGATGCTCCTTTTCTTCAAAGGCGCTCAGTAACTTTACTTTATTAGAAACGGTAGCATTTTTAACAACTCTGTATGGTGTTTCAATAAAACCATAATCATTGACCCGTGCATAGGTGCTTAGAGAAACAATAAGACCTATGTTGGGACCTTCAGGTGTTTCAATGGGACAGATACGCCCGTAATGTGACGGGTGAACGTCTCTAACCTCAAAGCCGGCACGTTCACGAGTAAGTCCACCAGGGCCAAGTGCGCTTAGACGTCGTTTATGGGTAGTTTCGGAAAGAGGATTGGTTTGGTCCATGAACTGTGACAACTGGCTGGTACCAAAAAATTCTTTCACAATTGCTGTCACAGGCTTCGCATTGACAAGATCGTGAGGCATAAGTGCATCTACTTCCTGGAGACTCATCCGTTCTTTAATAGCTCGCTCCATGCGTACCAGTCCAATGCGATATTGGTTCTCAAGAAGTTCACCCACTGCACGAACTCGCCGGTTCCCAAGATGATCAATGTCATCAACAACCCCCTGAGTATCTTTTAGTTTTATAAGCATTTTTGTCGTGAGAAGTATATCTTCTTTTCTGAGTGTTTTTAAATTGACCGGAGTATCAATACCAACCCGAAAATTGATTTTAAGACGTCCCACACTGGAAAGATCGTAATATAAAGATTTGAAAAATAAGTTATCAACAAAATCCTGGCCCACCTCTGGTGTTGCAGGATTTCCAGGTCTTAGTCTTCTATATATCTCAAAAAGAGCATCCTCTTTAGTTTCGACCTTGTCTATTAAAAGAGTTTTATGTATTGAATTACTTGTGGACAGTCCATCAATAAATATCAACTCAAATTCTTTTATACCGGCATCGTTTAAATTTGAAAGTATCTCTTCATCAACAATATCATTTGCTTTTACAATAGGATCTCTTCTTTTCGGATCAACTATAGTATGTGCAAAGACCCTGCCGATAACATCTTCCACAGTTATTGGAATCATTTTCACTTTAGCGGATTGCAACTGTCCTATCGCCCGCTGAGTAAATATCCTTCCATTATTTACAATTATATTGCCTGTTTTAGGGTCTTTTATATCTCGGCTGGCACGCTGCCCTTTTAAATATTTCTCGTTAAATTCTCTGAAAATGCGTTTACCACGAACAATAATTTTTTCAGTTTCATAGAAATATAACAGAAGATCTTCAACCGAATATCCAAATGCCTTGAAGAGAATTGTAATTGGAAACTTTCGTCTCCTGTCAATTCTGATGTAAACGATGTCCTTTGGATCAATCTCCATATCAATCCATGACCCACGAACAGGAATGATTCTGGAAGAATATATAATCCTCCCGCTTGAATGCGACTTTCCCTTGTCATGATCGAAAAAGACACCGGATGACCGATGGAGTTGACTCACAACAACACGCTCAGTACCATTGATTATAAATATACCCTTTTCAGTCATTAAGGGAATGGTTCCAAAGTATATTTCCTGCTCTTTTATATCACGGATATTAGAAACCTTTGTTTCTTTATCAATGTCATATACTACTAGCCTAACTATGATACGAACAGGTAGTTCATAGGTCATTCCCCTGTGTGCGCATTCCTCTTCATTATGTTTAATTTCGCCAAATTTGTAAGATACAAATTCAAGGGATGCGCTTCCGGTAAAATCCCTTATCGGGAACACGGATTTGAATGCCGCCTGCAGACCGATGTCCTCCCGCTTTTCCGGAGGAACATCAGCTTGCAAAAACCGTCTATATGATTCGCGTTGCATCCCGATAAGGTCCGGGATTTTAATAATCTTCTTTATCTTGCCGAAGTTTTTCCTTATACGCTTATTTGCCAAAGGTATTTCCGACATATCATCTCCAATAAATTAACTATATTATTTTACATCAACCTGGGCGCCGGCCTCTTCAAGCTGAGCCTTGATCTTTTCCGCTTCATCTTTCGGAAGGCCCTCTTTGACCGGTTTAGGAGCTTCATCTACCAGGGCTTTGGCATCTTTGAGTCCTAATCCCGTAATAGTTCTTACTTCTTTGATAACCGCAATTTTCTTTTCACCGATAGCTGTCAGGATAACGTCAAATTCAGTTTGCTCCTCTGCTTGAGCGCCACTTGATGCATCAGCTGGGCCTGCAGCCATCATAGCAACAGGAGCTGCTGCAGAAACACCGAATTTATCTTCCATTTCTTTAACAAGCTCAGACAATTCTAGTACCGAAATGTTTGCAATAAAATCGATAACATCGTCTTTGGTTATTTTTGCTTTCGCCATTTTTTTCCTCCAGTATTTTAATTGGTTGAATTAGCTGATTTGTTAATTTATTTGGCCAATCAACCCATTTAACGATTTAACTTTCTAAATAGTTATTATCCATCCTCTTTCTGTTCTTTTATTCTACACAGTACATTTAGAAACCTACTCGGTATGTCATCCAGCGCTCTTACAAATGCAGTTGGAACACCATTCATGGTTGAAAGAATCTGGGCCAAAAGCACGTCACGCGAAGGCAAAGCCGACAAGGCCTTAATCGCACTTACATCAAGCACCTTGTCTTTCATGACGCCTACTTTAATTTCAAGCTTTTTATGCTTATCTGCAAATTTTGTTAAAACCTTTGCAGGAGCAACAGGATCATCATAACTTAAGGCAACAGCGCTTGGACCTTTAAAATGTTTCTGTATTAATGAAACATCAGTCCCTTCCGAAGCCCTGATAATAAGTGTATTTTTCGCCACTTGATACTCAACGTCAACCTCTTTGAGTTTTCTACGTAAATCACTAATAGTCTTAACATCAAGGCCTTTGTAATCAGTAACGATTACAACATGTGATTTGACAAACTTCTCATGCAAATCTTTAGCAATTTTTTTCTTATCATCTAATTTCAATATTTAAAAACACCTCCTCCCTAATCTGTAAAAACCGGAGGTAACAATTTTAGTAAAATAGGCTGCCTCAGTAGGTCGGTAATGCCGAGAGACCTTTGCAAAACGCCCCCTTTTGCCCAATTTCTGCGTTAGACTCAAATTTTGGCACGCAGTGAAGCTTTAGCGCTATCCTCAAAATACTCAATGTATTCCTGTGGTTAAAATTTTCGCCTGTCTTGAACTTGAACAAAATTGAGCATTTTTCAAAGGTCTCACCGATTAAGCGCAAAAAAGCGCACCTACGGTCTTTGACAGAAATTTTATTAAATATAAGATCTTCGATATGCTATATCAAATTTTAAATTTCACACTACGCTACTAATTCTTTAACAGTGGCTGTATCGATCTTGATCCCGGGCCCCATGGTCGTGGATATAGCAATCCCTTTCAGGTACGTTCCCTTGCTTGAAACTGGTTTAAGCCGAATTATTGTTTCTATAAAGGCGGCCATATTCTGAACAATCTTTTCTACACCAAAGGAAACTTTACCCATAGGTGCGTGGACTATTCCTGCTTTTTCAGCCCTGAAATCAATTTTGCCCGCCTTTAGCTCATTTACGGCTTTTGCAACATCAAATGTAATAGTTCCGTTTTTTGCATTTGGCATGAGCCCCCTTGGGCCAAGCAGTTTCCCAATCTTTCCGACGGAACCCATTATATCGGGCGTGGCAACGGCTTTATCAAAACCGAACCATCCTTTCTTGATTTTTTCTATGAGTTCATCACTCCCAACAAAATCGGCGCCGGCATCAAGTGCTTCCTTTTCCTTTTCTCCTTTAGAAAATACGAGAACCTTAACTTCTTTACCTAATCCATTGGGCAAAACGACTGTACCACGCACCATCTGATCTGCATGTCTTGGATCAACACCAAGACGTACCACGACATCTACAGTTTCATCAAATTTAGCATAAGAAGCATCTATTGCTCCCTTAACAGCCTCTGTAAAATCCAGTTTATCTGTAGCAATCTTTCTTTTTGATTCTAAATATTTTTTTCCCCGCTTCGGCATTCTTACTACTCCTTAGCATCGTATTTAGTACGTTAATAACTAACTATGTGCTTATTATGACAAATTACTAAATCTTCAATTCATTTTTAGATAACTTCAATTCCCATACTTTTTGCCGTGCCTTCTACTATTCTTCTTGCTGCATCTAAGTCATAGGCATTTAAATCAACCATCTTCTGTTTTGCAATCTCCTCTACCTGTTTTCGAGTAACCTTACTGACTATGTCACGTTTTACATCACCGGAACCTTTGGCTATCTTTGCCGCTTTCTTTAAAAGTATTGATGCCGGCGGTGTTTTTGTAATAAATGTAAATGATTTATCCTGAAAAACAGTTAATACAACAGGTATAATCATTCCAGTATCATTTGCAGTTCTGGCATTAAATGCTTTGCAAAAGTCCATTATATTGACCCCATGCTGTCCTAAAGCCGGCCCTATTGGTGGAGATGGATTGGCTTTACCAGCTTCCACCTGTAATTTTATCTGTGCAATAACTTTTTTTGCCATTTTTTTTTACTCCTAATGTAGATGAATTCGTAAAAAGTCAAAAAAAGATTTTTTGCGAATTCATCAATAATTACAATTTTGTAACTTGAACGAATTCTAATTCAACAGGTGTTGAACGGCCGAAAATGCTTACCAATACCTTTATCTTGCCCTTTTCAGGATTAACTTCTTCTACCGTGCCATTGAAATTTCTAAAAGGCCCATCTATTACGCGAATCTCATCTCCGAACTCAAAAAAGTATTTCGGCTGTGGTTTCAATTTGCCGGCTTCCATGCGGCTCAATATTTGTTCTGCTTCCTCATCTGATAAGGGCGTCGGTTTCTCTCTTCCTCCCAAAAATCCGCTAACTTTCGCTATATCATTAACTATATGCCAAGTTTCATCGTCAAGTTTCATTCTGATCAAAATATACCCGGGGTAAAATTTGCGAGATGATGTCTTTCTTTTACCTTTTACAAGTTCAACTATCTCCTCGGTCGGCAAAATCACATCACCGAATTTCTCTGGGTGTAAAGAGGAAGCTATCTTCTCTTCTAAAGCTGTTTTAACCTTGCTTTCGAACCCTGAGTAAACATGAACTATATACCAATTAAGGGCCAATCTTTTCTTCTCCTAATTCTATCGAAGAATTACACGGATTAGACTTGACAATCCTATATCTACAATTCCAAGAAAAAGTGAAACTACAATAACAAGTACAATTACAACAACGGTGGAGCCTATGGTCTGTTTACGAGAAGGCCATGTCACCTTTTTTAGCTCCACTTTAACTTCCCTAAGGAATTGTAATATCTTATCCAGATAACCTTTTTTCAATTTTTCTGCAACAGGCACTAACCCGGTTGAAGGCTTAACTTGCATCTTCTTAGTGTCTTTGGAAGACTCGGTAAGCAACGTTGTCTTACTGGCTACAGCATCACTTATTATTTGAGACGATGTTCCAGTTCCGGCGCTTTGTTTTTTCTTTTTCTTTTTATGTGAAGTTTTTTTTCTTTTTAACCGTCCCAATTTCACACCTAAAATTTGAAAGCTCAAGGTTTAAACAGATAAGGAGGTCTGTTAGCCTGAGCTTAATTTAGAATGATCTGGCAGGCCAGGAGGGATTCGAACCCCCAACACCCGGATTTGGAGTCCGACGCTCTACCGTTAGAGCTACTGGCCTGCAAAAACCTTCATCAAAGTCACCGATTTGACTTTGAAACCTTTGAAAACCGGCTATTTTGTCTCTTTATGAATAGTGTGTTTTCTGCAAAATCTACAATATTTATTGAATCCCAACTTATCCGGAGTTGTCCGTTTATTCTTTGTTGTTGTATAGTTTTTTCTTTTGCATTCTACACATGCAAGGGTAACAATTATTCTCACCAACAAGCTCCTCTATTAATAAGGTAATTTTTATAAGATGAACATGATATTTAAATTATACATGATTTACCCCGCTAAATAAACTTTTATATTTAACTGGGGTTCATCACGTCTAATAAAAAAGGGAATCCCTATACTATTCAATTATTTCGCTTACCACTCCGGCACCAACGGTTCGACC